>JAIBAP010000007.1 GCA_019695115.1 Caldilineales bacterium
ACTCATCCAGCGCCGCGACCAGGGCTTCCTCGCCCAGGTCGCTGGCGGCCGCCAGCACGCCGAAGGTGAACGCCCGGCCCACTACCGCGGCCAGATCGAGCACGCCGCGCGCCGCGGGCGAAAGCTGCGCCAGGCGGGCGGCCAACACCTGGCGCACCTTGTCCGGCAGCGCCAGCTCGACCGCGGCCATCACCGCCTGATCTCGCCCCAGGCCGGCGCGCACCATCTCGACCACGAACAGCGGGTGGCCCTCCGTGCCCTGATAAAGCCGCGGCCCCAGCGCCGGGTCGAGCGGCCGGCCCGCCACCCGCTCCGCCAGCGCCAGGGTGGCGTCCTGGCTCAGCGGGCCCAGTTCGATCTCGGTCAGTTGGCCGCTGCGGGCCAGTTCGGCCCGCCATGCGGCCAGGGCGGCATCCGCGTCGCTCTCCCCGCTGCGCAGCGTGGCCGCCACCAGCAGTTGCGGCGGCCTGGGCAGATCCAGCCGCGCCGTCAACAGGTAGTGCAGCCAGTCCAGCGTATCGCGGTCGCACCACTGCAGGTCGTCCAGGGCCAGCAGCAGCGCGCTGCGTCCGGTAAGGATCGCATGGGCCAGCGCCTCGAACAGACGCAGCCGCTGCCACTTCTCGGTCAGCGGCGCCGGCGCCGGCAGGTTCGGGCGCTCGACGAGGATTTCGGGCAGCAGACGGGACAGCTCGCGCAGCCAGGGATCGGCCAGGGCGGGCCGCGGCTGGCCGCGCAGCCAGGCGACCACCGGCGCATAGGCCAGTTCACCGCCGGCCGCGTAGCAGGCGGCGGTCAGCGCGGGGATGCCCTGCCGGCCCACCCACGCGGCCAGCGCCTCGGCCAGCCGCGTCTTGCCGATGCCCGCTTCGCCGGTGATCAAGGCCAGCCGCGGGCGGGCGACCGCGGCGCGCCAGGCTTGCAGCAGCTGCCGCCACTCAGGCTCGCGCCCCACCAGCGGGATGGCAGCTTCGGCTGCGGCCTGCACCGCGGGCTGCGGGCCGGCCTTCAGCAGCCGCTCGTAGAGGGTGCGCGTCTCCGGGCCTGGCTCCACGTCCAGTTCGCGGCGCAGCGCCGTGGCGCAGACGTGGTAGGTGTGCAGCGCCGCCGCCCGGTCATCGTTCAACGCCTGCAGGCGCATCAACCGGGCGTAGGCCGGCTCGTGCAGCGGGTCGTGGCGCAGCAACGCCTGCGCCTGGCCGATGGCCCGGCGATACTCGCGCCGCGCTTCGTACAGCTCTGCCAACTGCTCCCGCGCCGCCGCATAGGCCTGGGCCAGCCGATCCCGCTCGGCCAACAGCCATTCGCTGTAGCAGCCCGGCAGCAGCTCGCCGCCGTAAAGGGCGACGGCCTGCTCCAGGCGCTGCGCCTGGTTGTCGTCGCCAGCGGTTGACCCGGCTGACTGCACGTGGCGCTCGAACTCGGCCACATCCAGCCAACAGGCGTCGCCCGCGTGCCACTGCACGGTCAGGTCGTCGGTGCGCAGAAAGCGGTCTGCCTCGGGCAGGGCGCGGCGCAGGCGGTGCCACAGGTTGCGGAAATTGGTGCGCGCCTGCTCCTCGATCGAATCAGGCCAGAAGAGGAAGGCGAGCTGTTGCCGTGGCAACGGGCAGTCGCGCCGCAGCAGCAGGTAGGCCAGCAGCTCCTGCAGGCGCGCCTGATCGAAGCCTTTGACCGCCTCGCCGCGGTGGAGCAGGCGAAACGATCCAAGCAGGTGAATCTGCAGGGGTGGTGACATCGATGGCGCGCCGACCGAAACGTGTTGGGAGAACATGCCAGAGACAGGCCAAGGGGCGGGTTCTACCTCTGACGGCATTATGCCATAGTGGGAGTGTCGCGGCCACGCGCAGGGGTCGTCAAGGACTACGGCAGATGGGATGCGGCCCCACCCGAGCCCACCCAGGCTCGAAGTCAGGATGTCAGCGTCAAGGCTCAATCGCCATGATCGGCCCCGTGATGGGCGGCGGCCTCCCCGGTGTCGCCGGGCCGCCGCGCAGCAGGCCGCGCCGGTTTCGCAGCTGGCAGAGGGTCAGGGCGCGCGGTGCTCAGCACCCTCGAAGAAGATGGTCAACGCCAGCGCCACGTCAGCGGCGCCGGCCTCCGGGTCATGCGCGGCGTCGAGGAAGGGATAGAGCATCCCCAGCAGCAGCCGCGTGGTCTGGCGCGGATCGAGCGGGCGCAGGTCGCCCCGCGCCACGCCCTCCGCCAGGATCGCCTCCACCTGGCCGATGAACCTGGCCTGGTAGAGGCGACCGAACTCCTCCAGACGTGCGGGACTCAGGGTCGCGATTTCCTGCCGCGCCAGCCGGATGATCGCACGCTGATCGGGAGATTGGCCGAAGATGCCCTGCGCCATCGCCTCCACCTGGGCGCGCGTGGTTCCCCCCGCTGACCGCGCCGCCTGCACAATGCCTTCGAGCCGATCCAGGCTGGCGGTCAGCACGGCCATGAACAACGCTTCCTTGTCGCTGAAGTGATAGTAGAGCGCGGCTTTGGTCACGCCCACCGCCTCCGCGATCTCGCGCATGGACATGGCGTGATAGCCGCGGCCCACGAACAGGCGCGTGGCCTGCTCGATGATGCGGTCGCGGGTCATGGGCGGCGCGGTGGCTGTCATCGGCTTGTCCCTCCGTTTCCTCTCTACGCGCCCTGGCTGGCTTCGGAACGCGCTGCATGGCGCTGCACCGTCGCCAGTTCAGCCGCGCGGCCTTTGAGCCCGAGCGCCAGCAGCGTCAGCACCACCGCGACGCCGCCGATCACCAGGTAGGCGGCGCTGTAGCCGGCGCTGCCGCCGCCCTGCGAGGCCGCCACCGCGCCCACAGCCGCGCCGCTGATCAACTGGCCGATGCTGGTGAAAAGGGTGATCGCGCCCTGGGCCGCGGTGCGGTCGGCCGCCGGCGCCTCGTTGAGCATGATGTAGCGCACCGGCGCGCCCAGCAGCGCCGACAGCCCCAGACCGATCAGCGCGCCGGCGACGATGAAGAGCGCCAGGCTGCTGGCGCCCTGGCTGAGCACAACCATGCCCAGGGCCAGCAGCGCCGCGCCCGCCAGCACCACCGTTTTCGAGCCGAGACGATCGAGGAAGCGGCCGGCCAGCGGCGACCCCACCGACATCGCCAGCACCACCGGCATCAGCATGAAGCTGGCCGTCGAACTGGTCATGCCCAGCGCCGCGGCCGCCAGCGGCGGCATGAACACCAGCCCGGCCTCGCCCAGGCCCGCGCCCGCGGAGAGCGCGTTGGCCAGCACGGCCTGGCGCGCGCCGAAGAGGCTCATGCGCAGGATCGGGTCGGCGGCGCGGCGCTCGATCTGCCAGAAGAGCAGCGCCAGGAGCAGGGCCAGCAGCAGGAAGGGCCAGACCTGCAGCGAGAGCAGGCTGGCGCCGAAGTGGGCCGTGTCAATCTGGTTGATGCCGTAGGTCAGCGCGGCCAGCGCCAGGCTCAGCGCCGCCATGCCCTGCCAGTCGAACGCCTTGCGGCTGGCCGTGCGCGTGGCCGGCAGCAGACGCAGACCCATGCCGATCACCACCAGCGCCACCGGCAGGTTGACGATGAAGAGCCACTGCCAGCCCGCCATCAGCAGGACGCCGCCCAGAATCGGGCCGATGATGAAAGCCAGCCCGAACACCGCGCCGATCAGCCCCAGGGCGCCGCCGCGCTTTTCCGGCGGAAAGGTGTCGCCGATCACGGCGCTGGCGACCGGGAAGATGCCGCCGGCGCCGAACCCTTGCAGCGCTCGCCCGGCCAGCAGCATCGGGAACGAGGACGAGAGGGCCACAGCCAGCGAGCCGAGGGCGAACAGCGCCACATCGGCCACGTAAACGGCGCGGCGACCAAAGAGGTCGGACAGCTTCGCCATCAGCGGCGTGCCGATCAGGTTGAAAAGGACGTAGATGGTGAAGGTCCAGGCCAGCAGGCGATCATCCACCCCAAACGCGGTTTTGATCGAATGTAATGCCGGGCCGACGATGGCGATGTCGAGTGCGCCCATCAGCACGCCCAGGAACAGCACCAGGAGAATGCGGTTGCGAGTACGGTTGTCTGTAATGTTCATGAGGTCTCCAAGATAGGGTATTAACGGGCCGGCTCTGCGGTCACGATGCCGCTTACCGCCTGGTTCACGCCGCCCACAGCGGCGGCTTGACTACCATCAGAAAGACGATGAGAGCAGCCAGCAAAGCCACAGCCCCGAGGAGGATGTTAGCGAACCGCGCCGCCCGCTGGTACGCCTCGCCCTCGATGCCGTCGCGCACGGCGATCTGCATCTGCCTGCGGAAAGCCGGGGCATAGACTGCAATTCCCAGTACGGCGATGACCACGTAGAGCACCAGCCCCGACAGAATCCAGGGCGTGGTAAGCGGGAATGGGACGGTGAAGACCATCACAAACCCGGTCAACAGCACCAGCATGTAGGCGGGGTTCGCCAGGCGGCTATCGAGCATGCGGATCGTTTTGAGTGCGTAAACAACCAGGTCAGGCTGGCGTCTTGACCACCATAGCAGCACCAGATAGGTCATGTTCGTGCCGACGGCGACGATGGCAAAGAAAACGTGCAGAAAAACAGTGATTGCAAAATGGGACATGGGTCTCCTCGGCGATGGATGATTGCGCCTGGCAAGGTTTGCATAACTCAGGCTACTAACCGACCGGTTAGTAAGTTGAGTCTAGCAGAACCAGCATTCCCTGTCAAATGAGAAGACCATCGTTTCACTTGCTGACCCTACGGCCTGGCTAAGCGGTCGCCGGAGGTTCAGCCGCGGAGGCGGCGGGCGGGCTGGCCCCAACCGGGCCGCTCCCCACGGCCCCATCCTCTGCCGGAGACGGTGGCCGGCGGCGCAATTCGCCATGCGTCACCACCAGGACCGCCACGAGGATAAGCCCACCGCCGAGCAAAGCGACCGGCGCCAGCGTCTCGTGCAACCACCAGGCCGCCAGCAGGACTGTCACCACCGGCTCCAGGGTGGAGAGCATCGACGCATTGGTCGGCCCAATCCGCGCCAGCCCGGCGAGAAAGGTCACGACCGGCAGCAAGGTGGCCACCACCACCATCGCCGCCATCGCCGCCCAGCCGCTGCCTGTGACCGGAAGACGCAGGCCAGTCAGCAGCGCCAACACGCCCGCGCTCAGCCCGGCGGAGGTGAAGATCACCGCCGAAGATTGCACAGACGAAACCTGCCGCATCACCTGCGCCCCGACGATGATGTAGATCGCATAGATCGCCGCCCCGCTGACCGCCAGCAGCATGCCTAGAGCCTGGCCGCCCAATGGCCCCACCGTGAGAACGGTGCCGGTCAGCGCCAGGCCCAGGGCCAGCCCTTTGCCGCCCGTGAGAGGCTCGTGCAGCAGCAGCACGGCCAGCAGAGCCACGAAGATCGGATAGAGGTAGAGCAGCAAAGCCACCAACCCCGCCGAAGCATACTTCAGCGCCGTCAGGTAGGCCATGGCCTGACCGACATAACCGACCGCGCCCATGCCGATCAGCCGCAGCAGCACCGGGCCGCGTGGCAACCGCTGGCGCCGCACCCGCAACAAGGCCAGCATCGGCGCCGCTGCCAACGAAAAGCGTAAGAACAGGATCGTCTGGACATTCATGCCGTCGGCATAGGCATAACGCCCCAGGATGGCGAGCGTGCCGAAGGAGGCCGCCGATACCGTCACGAGAATGATCCCAACGATGCGATTCATCGGCGCTGACATGATAAAAGCCTCTGCTTGCGTGCCCTGGCTCGCCCGGTACGGCGCTCGCTCCGTGGCCTGCGGGACGGGCCGGGTTTGGTTTCCGTCAAGGCCGCTATTCTCGCGCCGATGGCGCCACAATGACCAGATGGGCGTGCAGTCATGGAGAACAGGGCAGGGCGAGAAAGCGATGGTGATGCGACGGCGGTTCGCCGCGGCGACAGACGCCGTGGTAGACTTCATCGCACCAATGCCCGCCGGCAGACAAAAGCCGCCATCGCCCACCGCCAGACTCGCAGCCAGCCGCATCTCCCACTCCCATGCCACCCCCCAAACCCGCAACCGCCCCGCGCCTGGGCGAATTCGTGGCCATGATGGCGCTGATGACCTCGCTGGTCGCCATGTCCATCGATCTGATGCTGCCGGCGCTGGCCGACATCGGTGCCGAATTGGGTGTGCAGCGCCACAACGACAATCAGTTGATCGTAACCATGATCTTCCTGGGGCTGGCCGTGGGCCAATTGTTCTACGGCCCCCTGTCCGACAGCATCGGGCGCAAGCGGGCCATCTACCTGGGCTACGGCGTCTTCTTCATCGGCACGCTGCTGGCCCTCTTCGCCGCCAGCTTCCCCATGATGCTGGCAGGGCGGCTGTTGCAGGGCCTGGGCGTGGCCGGGCCGCGGGGCGTCTCCCTGGCCTTAATCCGCGACCGCTTCGAGGGCCGGCCCATGGCCCAGGTGATGTCGTTCATCAGCGTCATCTTCATCCTCGTGCCGGTGATCGCCCCCAGCCTGGGCCAGGCCATCCTGCTGGTAGCCAGTTGGCGGGCCATGTTCCTGGTACTGCTCCTCATGGGCGTGGTCTCGCTGCTCTGGTTTGCCCTGCGCCAGCCGGAGACGCTGCCGGCGGCGCGGCGGGCGCCGTTGTCGGCCAGGCGCATCGCCCGCGCCCTGCGCGAGGTGCTGGGCAACCCCATCGCCCTGGGCTACACCCTCATGGCCGGGCTGATCGCCGGCGCCTTCCAGGGCTACCTCAGCTCGGCCCAGCAAATCTTCCAGATTCAGTACGGCCTGGGCGCCCTCTTTCCCCTCATCTTCGCGGTCAACGCCCTGGCCATCGGCCTGGCCTCTTTCCTCAACGCCCGGCTGGTGCTGCGCTATGGCATGCGCGCCCTGCTGCGCACGGCCCTGCTCGGCCTGTGTGGGCTGGCCGTGCTTCTCGTCGGCGTGGCCCTGGCCATGGGCGGGCAGCCGCCGCTGTGGCTGTTCATGGCCTTGCTGATGCCGATCTTCTTCTGCGTGGGCGTCCTTTTTGGCAACATGAACGCCCTGGCCATGGAGCCGCTGGGCCACATCGCTGGCGTGGGTGCGGCGGTGGTCGGTTCGCTCTCGATCCTGCTAGCCACACCCCTGGGTGCGGCGGTCGGACAGACCTACAACGGCACGGTGACGCCGCTGGCCCTGGGCTTTGCCCTGCTAGGATTGGGCGCGCTGGCCCTGATGCGCTGGGCCGAGGCCCGTCGCGCCGCCGCCCTTCACCCCCAACCGCTCTCCCACTGACCCTGTCGTGACGCGCCGCGCCGCCGCCCCTACTCCCCCAACTCGATCAGCCCCAAACGCACGGCGGCCAGCACGGCCTGCACGCGGTTGGGCTGGTCGAGCTTGCGCAGGATGCTCTTGGCGTGGCTGCGCACCGTCTCCTCGCCGATGGTCAACTGCTCGCCGATCTGGCGGTAGGTGGCCTCGGTCGCCATCAACCTGAGCACTTCATGCTCACGCGGGCTGATCGGGGCGGCCGCTGGCGACGGCGCCTGCCCGCGCGCTTGCAGGCGCCGCAGCACCTGACGCGCCACTGCCGGGTGCAGATACGATTCCCCCTCGGCCACGGCCCGAATCGCCTGTTTCAAGTCCTCCGGCTCGATCTCCTTGAGAACGTAGCCATCCACGCCCGCGGCCATGATCTCGCTCAGCCGCTCATCCAGCTCGGCGCCGGAGAGGACGAGGATGCGCACCGCCGGCAGCAGCGCCCGCAACGCCCGTGCGATCTGCACCCCATCCATGCCGGGGAGGATGAGGTCGAGCAAGACCAGGTCGGGGCGCTGCGTGCGCGCCAGCGCCAGGGCCTGTTGCCCGTTGCCGGCCTCGCCCACCACCTCGAAATCGCTTTCCAGGCGCAGCACCATGGCCAGGCCCTTGCGCACCACGGCGTGGTCGTCCACGATCAGGATGCGGATGGTCTTGTCAGTCATGGCCGCTGCTGCCGTTGAGGGGGATGCTGACCGAGAGGGAGGTCCCGGCCCCGATCTGGCTGCGCAGGCGCAACTCGCCGCCCAGGGCCTGCACCCGCTGCTGGATGCCGAGCAGGCCGAAGCGTTCGCGGTCGTCCTGGCGCGCCAGCGCCCGTTCGGGGTCGAAACCCACGCCCTCGTCGCTGACGCAGAGCGAGAGCTGCTGCGGGCCGATGTGCAGGGTGACGGCGGCCGCGTCCACGCCGGCATGGCGGGCGGCGTTGGCCAGCGCCTCTTGCGTCACTCGATACAGCGCCCGGCGGACGGTGGGCGAGAGGGCGTCGAAATCGCCCTGGGTGACGAACTGCACCTGGAAGCGGCGCCCGCCGCTGCAATGGTTGGCGTAGCTGTTCAGGTCGGCCTTGAACCGCTCCAGCGTCAGTTCCGAGGGCCAGAGGTCGAGGATCGAGCGACGCACCTGCAAGCGGGCTTCGCTGGCCAGCTCACGCAGTTCCAGCAGATCCTGTTTCACCGCCGTCGCCTGCTCCGGCAGCATGGCGATGCACGCCTCCAGGGAAAAGACGATGCCGAACAGGCTCTGGGCGACGGTGTCATGGATGTCTTTGGCGATGCGGTTGCGCTCTTGCTCCACGGCCAGGCTGCGGGCACGGTCGATGCAGAGCACGGTGGTGCCCAAGGCCACCGCCGCCTGATGCACGATCAGGTCGAGCATCACCTGCTGCTCCTCGCTGATCCCGCCCGCCTCGCCGCCCTGGGCGATCAGCAGCACGCCCACCGGATTCCCCCGCAGAAAGAGGGGCAGGATGCGCCAGTGCTCCTGGCCCAACCAGGCGTTTAGCTCCGCCGCGGCGCTGAGCGGCTGGCCGGGCGCGCAGGTTTGGGGCTGGCATTCCAGCAGGCTCAGCGCCAGCAACCCGCTTTCGGGAGCCAGCGCCATCGTCGGCAACCGCTCCGTCGTGGCCGGGGCCGGGGACAGCTGCCAGCCGCCCAGCACCATCAGACGCGGATCCACCAGGCCGACCGCGGCTTTGGCGAACCCCAAATCATGGGTGAGGGCGCTCAACACCTGGTCTTGCACCGAGCGGATGTCGGGCGTGGCTTGCAGCAGCACCGTCAGGTTGTGGATCAACTTGAGCTGGCGATGCGCTTCTCCCAGTTCGAGGTTCTGCTGGGCAAGGTTGGCGCCGGTCTGGGAGAGGTCGGCGTGCGCCTGTTGCAGTTGTTTCAGGAGCACCGAGAGATAGCCGAAGAGCAGGCCGATCAGCCAGGCGCCGGCCAGTTGCGTGAAGACCATCTCAGCGTCAATGGGGCTGCCGTAGGCGCGATGGCTGATGACCAGGGCCGCGGCGTAAAGAGGGGTGAAGGCGGCGGCGGCCAACAGCGCGCCCCGCATCTGGAAGAAGAAGGCGCCGGCCCACAACGGGCTGAGGGCGTAGAGGTAATAGGGGCTGGCGGCGCCGCCGCTGATCGCCAGCAGGCCGGCGGTGAAGAGCATATCCAGCGCCAGCAGGGCGGGCCGGCGGGCCAGTTGGGCGTTGAGCGGGCGCTGCCAGAGCGTGATGAGCAGGGCAGAGGTGACGGCCAGGCCCAGGGCGACGCCGACGGGCAGGCCCTGGCCGCGGCTGCTGCCCGGCCACAGCCACAGCCACAGCGCGGGCAGCAGACTGGTCCAGCGGTAGGCCAGGATGAACAGGAAGAGTCGAGGTTGGTGGGTCTCTGCTGTGGTCACGCGCAACCTGGATGACGAACAGATCGCGGAGGAAGCCGATAGGGGGTATTATAGCACACGCAATCGGAATCCAGAATCCCCTTTGCGGGGGATACGAAGTACCCCCGTAAGGGGGATGACAATCGGCCTGGCCTACACTATGATCAGTCTGAGCGTTTCTGCTCAGGCCTCGCTGACCGTTTTTGCTCCCGTACACGTTTCACCGCACACCAGGAGAGTGAGGGATGGCACTTTCAGCCGATCAAACGTTGGATTGCACCGGCATGCTCTGCCCCATGCCGGTGGTCAAGACGACCAAGACAATCAGGGGCATGGAGGTTGGACAAGTGTTGAAGATGATTGCCACGGATCCGGGCGCGCCGCCCGATATGGCGGCCTGGGCCCGGCAGACCGGCAATCTCATCCTACAGGAATCCCAAGAGGATGGAAAGTTCGTTTTCTTTATCAAGCGCGCCAAGTAAAGCAGGCGCGCTTTTTCATTCTGGAGGTGTGCTGTGACTCGATCCAATCCTGACGGCCCCAAACGCCTGGCCCTGATTGCCAGCAAAGGCACGCTGGACTGGGCCTATCCTCCCTTCATCCTGGCCACCGCCGGCGCGGCGATGGGCTGGGAGGTGGGCATGTTTTTCACCTTTTATGGCCTGCCCCTGCTCTGCCATGACATCAAGGCCGCGGTCTCGCCCCTGGGCAACCCGGCCATGCCAATGAAAATGCCCTTTGGCTCGCCCGGTTTCCAAAACATTGACTGGCCGATCCCCACCGTGCTGATGTCTGTGCCGGGGTTCAACGCCATGACCACCGGGCTGATGAAGAAGCAGTTCCACAACAAAGGCGTGGCCACGGTGGCAGAACTGCGCGACATGGCGGTGGATCTCGATGTCAAGTTGATCGGCTGCCAGATGACGATGGATGTCTTCGGTTTCAAGAAGGAAGACTTCATCGAGAGCTGCACGGTTGGCGGCGCGGCGATGTTCCTGGAGTTTGCCGCCGAGGCGGAAGTCTCGTTGTTTGTGTAAATGACCGGCAGTTGTTGTCCGATTTGGGCAAAAAATGCGCGCCTGGATTTTGACCGCAACTCTCTTCCCCAGCAACTACTCAGCCTCTGCCACGAATTACACGAATGATCACAGGCAAAATTCGTCAAATTCGTGCAATTCGTGGCAAAAATCCAGACAGGCTGAGCAGTTACCTCCCCCAAAGGAATCGTACTGATGTGGCGTGAACGCGAGGATGAAGATGTCAAGCGTGTCCTGTATGTGCAGACGCACGGCCGGGATACGCCCGAACGCAGCGCAACCCCCTTCTTTCTAGCCACGGCCGCTGCGGCCATGGACAACGAGGTCGCCATCTATTTCACCATGAACGGGCCGCAGCTGCTGGCCCGGGGCGCGCCTGAAGCGATCATCGTGCCCAAGGCCGGGGGCGGGGGCAGAGCCTTGCGCTTCTTCATTGACCAGGCGCTGGACATGGACGTGCGCTTGTTCGTCTGCCAGCCCTCGCTCGATCTGCACGGCTACACCATGGCCGACATGATCGAGGGCGTGGAGATGATCGGCGGCGCCGCCTTCAACGACATGGCGCTGCGCGCCGACGCCGTGATCTCCTTCTGACCATGTCCGAGTTTCGCATCCTGCGCAACTGCGTCTTGCCGTTGGGTCTCTATTACAAGATCGAAGAGCACATCTGGCTGCGGCTGGAGAGCGATGGCCTGGCCACCCTGGGTTTCACCGATGTGGCCCAAACCACCGCCGGCGGCATGTTGCACGTCACCTTCCGGGCGCTGGGCAAGTCGTATCCGGCCGGCAAGTCGGTGGCGGTGGTGGAGAGCGCCAAATGGCTGGGGTCGCTGCGCACCCCGGTGACTGGGACGCTGGCCGCGGTCAACGAGACGCTGCTGCAAGACGCCGGCCTGATCAACCGCAGCCCCTACCGCCGCGGCTGGGTGGTCAAGATGCAGCCCGATGACATCGCGGCCGACCTGCAGCGGCTGCGCACGGGCGATGCCGCGCTGGCGGCCTACGACGCCTTCATGGCTGCAAAGCGCCTGGACGACTGCATCCACTGCGAAGGCTATGAGCTGCCCGATGGCCACTGACCCCGCCGCGCTGCGCTGCGAAGGAGGCGCCGACATGGTTGAGGTACGCGTCTTCACCCACCCCACCTGCTTCACTTGTCCGCAGGCCATTCGCCTGGCGCAGCGCCTGGCGGATGAAAACCCGCAGGTCAATTTGCAGATCATCTCCCTGGGCAGCGCCCGCGGCCGCGAGATCGCCAAATCGTTGCAGGTGCTGTCGGTGCCCACGGTCTTCGTGGGCGAAACCCGCTTTGTGGGCGTGCCCGACTGGGGGCAGCTCAAAGCCGCCGCCGACCTGGCAACGCACAGCGGCTGACCCATGCCAACACGCAACCGTTTGAGGAGGTAACTTTTGGCTACGACTGCGCAAAACTGGAACCCCGGTAAGGTCACCGATAAGTACCCCAACGTCCCCTACGAGGAAAAACTGCGTTTATTCCAGGAAGTGAAGGCCGATGCCCGCTACGAGGACTACCTCTATGGCTGCTACGAGTGCGGCATCTGCGTCTCGGCCTGCCCCTCGGCCCGCTTCTACGACTACAGCCCGCGCGTCATCACCCAAACCATGGCCCGCGAGGATGTCAATCGCATGTACGAGATCCTGGTCGAGGACATCTGGAACTGCGCCCAGTGCTTCTCCTGCGTGCGCTGCCCGCGCCAGAACAGCCCCGGCGGCCTGGTCACTCTGATCCGCGAGATCGCGGTGCGCAACGGCATCAAGGAGACCCGCGAGGTGCTGCAAGGCTACAGCCGAGTGATCTACAAGGTCATGCTCAAGGGCAACCAGGTCTCGCCCGACATGCTGCAGCCCGATTTCTTCCCCGATTGGGGCCCCTGGGTGCGTCAGTTCCAGGGCAACATGAACCTGTGGCGACAAGCCATCCCCGTGGACAGCCTGCGCGGCGTCACCGACGCGGCCTGGAAGACCGACGAGCGCACCCTGCGCGAGCTCTACACGATCTGGTTCGAAACCGGCAACATCGAATTGATCGCCGAAGTGGATGAAGGGCTTTACGAACTGTTGCTGGATGTGATGCAAGAAGCGCTGGAGGAATGGGAATGACCATCTCGACCACCATTGCCCTCGATGAACTGCTGGCCAAGAAATCTCGCACGGTGCAGCGCGACCCGGCCGAGGCGCCCACGCACGACCTGCGCGAGACGCTGTTCGAGCTGGAGGCCAAAGGCGAGCTGATCGTGCAGCGCGTGCCGGAGCCTTTTTTCGAGGTCAAAACCAAGTTCGGCCGCGTCAAGAAAATCCCGCTGGAGCACACCTGGCACCACAAATCGTGCGGCCAGTGCGGCCACATCCCCGGCTACACCGGCTCCATCTTCTGGCTGCACCGCCAGTTTGGGCTGGATCATGTGGACCCGACCGACCAGACCTCCTGCACCGGCTGGAATTACTACGCCTCTGGCACTTCCAACGCCGTGGCGCAGCTGGCGGTGATGTCGCGCAACTTCGCCGCCGCCTACGAAACTGGCTACTACCCGCTGATCCACTGCGGCACCAGCTACGGGCACTACAAAGAGGCTCGCGAGGAGCTGATCCATCACAAGGAGATGCGCGATCAGGTGCGCCGTGTGCTCGACAAGCTGGGCAAGCCGCTGGTGGTGCCGGAGGAGATCGTGCACTACAGCGAGTGGGTGCACGCCATGCGCGACCGCATCGCCGCCCGCCAGCTGATTGACATGAGCCACCTCACCGCCTGCGTGCATCCCGCCTGCCACTACTACAAGATCGTGGCCGAGGATGCCATTTACGACGACGCCGTCTTCGGTGGGCAGCGCACCGCCACGGTCACGGCCACGGTGGAGGCGTTGGGCATCACCGCCGCCGACTACTCCACCTGGTTCGACTGCTGCGGCTTCGGCTTTCGGCACGTGCTGGTGCAGCGCGATTTCACCCGCTCGTTTGCGGTGCAGCGCAAGATTGATGTCATGAAGAACGAGATTGACCCCGATCTGGTCGTCACCCATGACACCGGCTGCGTCACCACGCTGGACAAAAGCCAGTTCTCCGGCAAGGCGCACAACTTCAACGTGGGCGTGCCCGTGCTGTCCGACGCCCAGGTGGCGGCCCTGGCTATGGGCGCGCACCCCTTCCGCGTGGTGCAGCTGCACTGGCATTCCACCGATTGGCGGCCGCTGATGGACAAGCTGGGCATCAACTGGCAGGCGCACTGGGCCGAGTTCGAGGCCGACCTGGAAGCGATCCGCCGCGGCCAGAAGCGCGGCGTGACCTGGCAGGACACCGATCAGCTGACCGTTGCCTGACCCCGCTGGCTCAGGGCCGAAACCACTGATTCCAATACGATTCCCGTTTTGCTCGATACGATTCCAGTTTTGCTCGATACGATTCCAGTTTAGATGGAGAAGACCATGTCCAAGAACATCATGATTGTCGGCGGCGGCCCGGCCGGGCTGGAGGCGGCCCGCACCATCGCCGACCTGGGCTATCCCGCCATCCTGGTGGAGAAGCGCGCCCGCCTGGGCGGCACGCCGGATGAAGAGCAGTACGCCAAACTCACCCACCATTTTCGCGACGCCGAGGAGGCGATGGGCGAGATGGTCGCCGCGGCCAGCGGCCCCGGCGTGCAGGTTCTGACTAGCACGCGGGTGGTGGGCCTGGAAGGCGAGGCCGGCAACTTTCGGGTGACCGTGCAGAATGGCGGCGCCCCGCAGACCATCGAGGCCGGCGCCCTGATCCTGGCTACCGGCTTCAAGCACTTCGACCCCGGCCGCGAGACCCAATACTACAACTATTACAGCTATCCCGACGTGATCACCATCGCCGACCTGGAAGGGATGCTGAAGGCGCACAAGGTGGTGCGGCTTTCCAACGGCGAGACGCCGAAACGGGTGGCGTTCATCCAATGCGTCGGCTCGCGCGACCGCCAGATCGGCAACGAGTACTGCTCGAAGGTCTGCTGCGGCATCGCCAGCAAACAGGCGATCGAAATCCGCCAGCTGCTGCCCGACACGCAGGTGTTCATCTTCTACATTGACATGCGCATGTACGGCTATTGGGAGAACGAGCTGTACTGGCCGGCGCAGGAGCAGTACAAAGTCAACTACGTCAAGGGCCTGGCCAGCGAAATCCTGGCCAAAGGCGACCGCCTGTTGATCCGCGGCGAGGACACCACCATGAGCCGCCCGATGGAAGTGCTGGTGGACCTGGTGGTGCTGTCGGTGGGCATGGAGCCGAGCGACGGCACGCGTGAGATGGCCCGCGTGCTCGGCGTGACGCAGAACAAGTACGGTTTCATCGCCGCCGGCGGGCCGGGCGGCCTGGATCCGGTGGCGACCTCGCGGCCCGGCGTTTTCGTCGTCGGCGCCGCGGCCGGCCCCTCCGACATGGACGATTCCATCTCCACCGCCGGTCTGGCCGCGGCCCGCGCCGTCGCCCTGGTGCGCAGGCAGTAGTTTCAACTCTGAGACCGAGAGACGCGCATGTCATTTGGCCAACGCTACAGCCACATCGTCAAAGAGAAGACCGGCCCCGACGACCCGGAGCTGGCCGAGCTGCTGCAGCAGGCGATGGAGCAAGCCAGCCCGAAGCTGCTGGCCGAAATGGCGGCGGAACTGTGGGCGCGGCGGCAGCAGTGGCTGCCCCGCCTCGACGGTCTGGAGGGCGCCAGCGCCCTTTTCCCGTCGCTGGCCCGCCTGACCACCGCCAGCCGCCGCAACGCCGAGGCAGTGACGGCGCACCTCGGCCAGCACGGCCTGCCCGCCGTCGCCCCGCTGCTGCGCGGCGACGCCCCCGTCACGGCCCGCCTGGCCGCCTTCAGCGCCCAACTGCCCGGCCTGGAACCCCGCCTGCGCCTGGAACTGGCCACCGGCCTGCTGCACCTGGCCGACCCCGCCCAATACTGGCTGTGGACGCGCTGGCTGTGGGACGCCGGCAAGCAGAGCGGCATCCTGCCGCTGCTGGCCGGGGGCGTGCACCACTTCCAGGGGCTGGATCAGGGCGACAGCTATCGGGCGGTGGGCGCGGTCACGGCCATGAGCATGCGTTTCGCCGAAGGCAGCGGCCTGCTGTCAGCGGATTTGCTGGAGCATCCCCACCGCTCCCCCTTTGCCGCCGATGTCTTTCTGGCGGCCGCCTACAGCATCTACATGTACGGCATCACCAGTTGGCGCCTGAGCCGCGAGTACAACCGCTTGCTGCCCACCCTGCCCGATATGATGCGCAAGTTGCTCGGCCTTGCCAAACCGCCAGCGGCGCGGCCGGCCCAAGCGGCTCGAGCTCATAACGGAGATCGTGCAGATAGTGCAGATAGTGCAGATAGTGCAGATAATGGAGAAATGCCATGGACGCAGGACTAGACAAAGTTGTCCGCATTTTGGAAAAAGAAACCGCCATCATTGATGGCGTGGACATCTCCGGTTCCTGGAACCGCATGTTCGAGCAGCGCGTGATCTGGGACTATACGCCGGAACTGATCGAGAAGATCACCGGCCAGCCGGGGGGCGAGTCCTTCGGCTGGTGCTACCAGTGCGCCTCCTGCACGCCCGTTTGCCCGGTGGACATGGTGGGCAGCTACGGCCCGCGACGCCTGTTTCGGGACGTGCAGACCGGAACCGACCTCTTCAGCGCCGATGACCTGTGGCTGTGCACCACCTGCGCCAACTGCCTGCGCGTCTGCAAAAAAGAGGTGGACATGGTGCAGATCATGCCGGCGGTGCGCCAGCAGGCGGTCTTGAACGGGTTCGTGCCGGAGGAGCTGCAAAAGGCGTTCGAGGACACCGCCAGGTTCGGCAACCCCCTGGGCCAGCCGCAGCGCAAGCGCGCCGCCTGGACCAAACAGGCCGAGGTGGAGGTGCCGATCCTGAAGGACCTGGGCCGCGGGGTCGAGGTGCTCTGGTATGTCGGCTCCTACCCTTCCTATCACCCGCGCGGGATTGACGCCTCCGCCGCCGCCGCCCGCATCTTCCACGCCCTGGGCGTGGATTACGGCATCCTCGGCAACGAGGAGAAGGACGACGGCGATTCGCAGCGCCTGGCCGGCGAAGCGGGCCTCTTCGAGATGCTGGCCGAGCACAACATCGAGATGTTCCAGAAGTATGACTGGCAAACCCTGGTGGTGAGCGGGCCGCACGAGTACAACGCCTTCAAGACCCAGTATCCCAAGATGGGCTTCGAGCGCCCGGTGCAGCATTACACGCAGTTTCTGGCCAGCCAGCTCGAGCGGCTGCGCCCGCTGCTGCAACGCCCGCTGCCCCTGCGCGTCACCTTCCACGACCCCTGCTACCTGGGCCGGCATCATGGCGAATACGACGCGCCGCGGGCCTTGCTGCGGGCCATCCCCGGCCTGGAGCTGGTGGAGATGGGCCGCTGCCGCGAGAACGGCTACTGTTGCGGCGGCGGCGGCGGCGGCATGTGGCTCGATTCCTTCAGCGCCAACCACACCACCATGCGCCTCTCGGAAAAGCGGGTGATGGAGGCCGCGGCCAGCGGCGCCGACGTCCTGGCCGTCTGCTGTCCCTTCGAGGTCTCCCGCTTCGAGGACGCGGCCAAGAACACCGGCAACGGCCACCTGCGCGTGCTCGACATCCTGGAACTGCTGGATATGTCAATGCGCTAGAAAAAAGCTCAACTTCGCCCAGAAGTCGAACTTTTGCTCAGGAGAAAGACCCATGAACATTGTTGTGACGCTCAAACACATCCCCAGCCTGGCCGATGAGCTGCCGCTCAACGCCAAAGGCGCCAACCTCGACTTCGACGAGGTGGATTTCGTGCTCAACGAATTCGACGAGCAGGCGCTGGAACAGGCCGTGCTGGTCAAGGAGAGCAGCGGCGGCGCGGTGACGGCGCTCGGCGTTGACCTGATCGAAGAACTGGACGACGTGCTGTATACCGCCCTGGCCAAAGGCGCCGACAAAGCCTGCAAGATCGTGGGCGATGTGCAGCCGGGGCTGGATTCGCACACCCACGCCGCCTGGCTGGCCGCGGCCATCCGCGACCTGGCGCCCGACCTGGTGCTGACCGGCGTGCAGGCGGCCGACGACCTCGACGGCCAGATCGGCCCCATGCTGGCCGCCCATCTGGACATGCCCTACATCGGCGTCGTGACCGGGCTGGAAGTGAGCGGGGGCGTGGTCACGGTGCACAAAGAGTTCGCCGGGGGCATCGTTGCCGCCATCGAGGTGGATTTGCCCTGCGTGGCCGGCATCCAGGCTGCCGAAAAGCCGCCGCGCTACGCGCCGATCAGCAAGATCCGCCAGATCGCCAAGACCGCCAGGATCGAAGAGATCGAGGCTGCCGAGGAGGCCCCCGGCGCCGGCGTCACCCTGCGCCGCCTGTCCAAACCCCAGGTTACGGGGCGGGCGCAGATGCTGGAGGGGAACGCCAAACAGGCGGCCGCCCGCATCATCGCCATCATCACCGAGCGAGGTTTACTATGAGCCAGGACATTCTCGTCGTCGCCGAACATCTGGACGGCAAGATCGCCGACATCTCCTTCGAGATGACCGGCAAGGCCAGGGAGCTGGCTGCGGCCCTGGGCGGGCGGGTCAGCGTCCTGCTGTTGGGCAGCGGGATGGAGGCGCAGGCGGCCGGCTTCGCCGCCGACGCCACGCTCTATCTCGATGACCCGCGGCTGGCCCACTACAACCCCCAGGCCTACCAGCGGGTGATTGCCGCCGTGGTCGCCGAACGTGCGCCGCGGCTGGTCATGCTCGGCTACTCCTCGGTCGGCATGGATGTGGCGGCCTGGCTGTCGGTCAAGAGTGAGCGGCCCTGCATCGCCTACGTCAATCAGCTGGCGGTCGAAAATGGCGCCATCGTCGCCCGCAGCCAATTGTACGGCGGCAAGCTGACCGCCGAGAGCGCGCCGCAGGGCAAAAACCTCATCGTCACCATCATGGCCGGGGCCTTTGCCGCCGAGGCGGGGCGCGGCGCCGCCCCTGTGCAGGCCATCGCCGCGCCGATCGCTCTGGACGGCCTGCGCACGCGCTTCGTCGAGCTGATTAAGCCGGAGGCGGGCGATGTGGACATCACCGCCGAGGAGAAGCTGGTGGCGGTGGGCCGCGGCGTCGGCGGGGCAGAGGGCGTGGAGCTGGCCGGGGAGTTGGCCGAGGCGCTGGGCGCGGTGGTGGCCGCGTCACGCCCCGTGACCGACGCCGGTTGGCTGCCGAAGAGCCGGCAGGTGGGCAAGTCGGGCCTGACCGTGCGGCCCAAGCTCTACCTGATGTTGGGCATCTCCGGCGCGCCGGAGCACCTGGAAGGCATGAAGGACGCCGATCTGATCATCGCCGTCAACAGCGACGCCAACGCCCCCATCTTCAACGTCGCCCATTACGGCGCCACGCAAGACCTGTTCGAAGTGGCCGAGGCGATGTTGGCGGCTTTGTAGAGGCCGGAAGTTCAACTTCTGAGAGAAGTTGAACTTCTCGTTTCAAGGAGATGCGACTTTGCTCACAACCGTCGAAAAACTGATTTTCATCGCGCTGGCGGCCTTTTTCGTCGGCTTCCTGGCCCTGCGCGGCTTTTGGGGCATCTACAAGATCGTCCGCCAGGGCCGGCCGGCGCCGCCCTTGCGCGACATCCCTCGGCGGATGCTCGCCGCCCTGGCGCAGGTGGCCCTGCAACAGACGATCTTCCGCTCCCGCCGTCTGTTGAGCGTCTTCCACGCCTTCATCTTCTTCGGCTTCAGCTACTACTTCCTGATCAATGTCACCGACCTGCTGGAAGGCTTCGCGCCCGGCTTCGAGCTGCTCTACGGCGGGGAGGCGCTGGCCGGCGCGCCGACGGGGCTGGTCAATCTCTACAACCTGGTGGGCGACATCCTCAGCGTGCTCACCCTGCTGGGCATGGCTATCTTCCTGGCGCGGCGGTTTGTGCGCCGCGACCAGCGCCTGCGCTTCAACCCCGGCGTCCTGCTGAACCCCCGCGTGCAGGCGGGCGCCATCCAGCGCGATTCGTTGATCGTGGGCGGGTTCATCCTGGCCCATGTCGGCTCCCGTTTCCTGGGGCAAACGCTGCGCCTGGCCGAGCATGGCCGGGCCGACCCTTTCATGCCCTTTGCCAGCCTGACGGCCAACCTGTTCAGCGGCCTCTCACCCGCCGCCCTGACCACCGGCATCCATGCCACCTGGTGGCTGGCGATTGGCCTGATCGTGCTCTTCTTCCCCTATTTCGTGATCAGCAAGCACATCCACCTGATGGTCGCGCCGGTCAACCTGGGGCTGGCCAAACAGAACCCGCGCGGCCAGCTCGACCCGGCGGCGCCGCCGGGCAGCGCGGCCGAGCCAGGGGCCAGGAACCTGCTCGATCTGGGCTGGCCGCGGCTGCTCGACGCCTACGCCTGCATCATGTGCAACCGCTGCAACGATGTCTGCCCCGCCCACAGCCTGGGCAGCGTGCTCTCCCCGGCGGCCGTCGAGGTGAACAAACGCTATCTGATCAACCAGAACTTCACGGCCCTGGCCGGCGGCAGCGCCGCGCCCCTGGCCCTGACCGAGCACGTGATCGGCCCGGCGGGGGTGTGGGCCTGCACCACCTGCTACGCCTGCGTGCGCGTCTGCCCGGTCGGCAACGAGCCGATGGCCGACATCGTGGACATCCGCCGCGGGCTGCTGCTGCAAGGCGAGGGGTTGGACAGCGGCCTGCAAACCGCCCTGGAATCGCTGGCCAAGAACGGCAACTGGTTCGGGCAGGGCAAGCGCGCCCGGCCCAAGTGGAGCAAGTCGCTGGACTTCGAGATCAAAGACGCGGCCACCGAGGAAGTGGATTACCTGTGGTTCGTGGGCGACACGGCCTCGTTCGACAGCCGGGTGACGCCGCACACGCAGACCCTCGCCCGCATCCTGCAGCGCGCCGGGGTGGATTTCGGCACACTGGGCCGGGCCGAGAGCAACGCCGGCAACGATGTGCGCCGGGCCGGGGAAGAGGGCCTGTTCGAGCAGTTGATGGACGAGAACCTCAAGGCTTTTGCCGCCGCCCGCTTCCGCCGCATCCTCACCACCGACCCGCACTCCCTCAACACCCTGCGCCACGAGTATCGCTGGAACGGCAGCCGTAGCGACGTCGTGCACTACAGCAGCCTGCTGCTGGAATTGTTCGAGTCGGGGGCGCTGCGGGTCGAGCAGCCGCTCTCCGATGTCGTGGCCACCTACCATGACCCCTGCTACCTGGGGCGCTACAACGGCGAGTATCAGGCCGTGCGCAAGCTGCTGCAGATCATGGGCGCGACCCTGCACGAGATGCCGCGCCACGGCGAGAATTCGTTCTGCTGCGGGGCCGGCGGCGGCCAGATCTGGATGAGCAGCGCGCCCGCGGGCGAGCGCCCGGCCGAGAACCGCATCCGCGAGGCGGTGACGACCCTGACGGCCAGCAGCGCCGACGGAAAACAGGCAAACTGGCTGTTTGTGGTATCATGTCCCAAGGATATGATCATGTTCTCCGACGCGGTGAAGACCACCGGCAACGAGGGCGTGATCGCAGTGCAAGACCTGATCCAACTGGTGGCGCAAGCGACCGGGCTGGACAAATCCTGACCACGGAGGCGAGCGATGGCAAAAGCGACGAAGTGCGAGATTCCTGCTGACCTGTACTACTGGATCAAAGAGCACGTGTGGGTGCGCCGGGAGGAGGATGGCAGCGTCACCATTGGCATGACCGACGCCGCCCAACACATCGCCGGCGTGGTGATCAACGCCATGCCCAAGAAGGCGGGCCGCGGCGTGCAGAAGGGGCGCAGCACCGGCACGGTAGAGAGCGGCAAGTGGGTCGGCCCAGTCAAGGCGCCCGTTTCGGGTCAGATCATCGCCGCCAACGAGACCCTGGCCAGCACGCCCCGAGCGCTGAACGAAGACCCCTACGGCAGCGGCTGGTTCGTGCGCATCCAGCCGGACAACTGGGCAGGCGAGAGCGCCGACCTGGTCAGCGGCGCCGACGGCGCAGCCGCCTATCGCCAGTTTTTGGAGGATGAAGGCATCGCTTGCGAGTAGATGAAGTTTCAACTTCTTGAGTGAGCGAAAAAAATTCGTGCAGATCCGTGCAATTCGTGGCAGAAAACGGGAAAACGTGTGATTTACTACGGCTGCGACATCCCCGAAGACCTGCATTACCACCCCGAATACGACTGCTGGGTGCGTTTCGACGGCCCGGACACGGCCACATTGGGCATGACCGACGTGGCCCAGACGCTGGCCGGCAAGCTGCTGTTCGTGCGCTTCAAGCAGCCGGGCCGCGTGATCCAGGCCGGGCGCATCGCCGCCACCATCGAGAGCGGCAAGTGGATCGGCCCCTTCAAGATGCCGTTCGACGCCGAACTGCTGGCGGTGAACGAGACCGCCTTTCAAGCGGACAGCGCCATCGCCAACCGCGACCCCTACGGCGCCGGCTGGCTGGTCAAGGTGCGTCTGCTGCACCCCGAGGCGGCCCGCGCCCTGCTGCTCAGCGGCGCGGCGGCGACAGCCTTCCTGCGCGAGAAGATTGAACGCAACCGCATCCGCTGCTTTCGCTGCGCCGATTGATCTCACACCAAGCCACAGAGCCACAAAGCTCTTTCAGGCGGCCTGGCGTGAGCGGATGAATAGACGCCCATCCCGTCAGCAGGACAACGAGGGATGAAAACGCCGTAGTGACGACTTCAGTCGTCAGCGCCCACGGAGCGACTGAAGTCGCTACTACGAACAACGGAGCGACTGAAGTCGCTACTACGAACAACGGCCATTTTCAGATCGGCCCAAAGGAGATACGATTGATGTCTCGCACCATTCGTTTGCTTGATCTTGGCGAGGTGGCGCCGCTGCGCTCGCAGACCGTCTACCACACCGCGGCCTATGCCCTGACCGAGGACAGCCCCGATACGATCATCCTGGTCAGCCCGCAGACGCCCTACGTGTGCATCGGCTACCATCAGGATTTGGAGAAGGAAGTAGACCTGGCCTATTGCCGGGAGCATGGGCTGCCGGTCTACCGCCGCGAGGTGGGGGGCGGCGCCGTCTATCTCGACCGCGGCCAGATCTTCACGCAGTGGGCCTTCCACCGCGATCGCCTGCCCGCCGCGCTGGAGGCGCGCTTCGACCTCTACATCCGCCCGCTGGTGGAGACCTACCGGGCCCTGGGCATCGAGGCCTACCACCGCCCCATCAACGACATCCACGTCGCCGGCAAGAAGATCGGCGGCACCGGCGCCGCCCAGATGGGCGTCGCCGAGGTGGTGGTGGGCAGCCTGATGCTGACCTTCGACAAGGCCACCATGGCCAAGGTGCTCAAAGTCCCCTCGGAGAAGATGCGCGACAAGATCTTCGAGAGCCTGGAGCAGTACATGACCACCATCCAGGAGCAGTTGGGCCAGCTGCCCCCGCGCCAGGAGGTGAAAGACCTGTACGTGCAGAAGTGCCGCCAAATCCTGGGGGTCGAGATCGTGCCGGGCGCGTGGACGGAAGAGGAAGAAAGCCTGGCCGCCGAACTCGACGCCCGCTTCGCCTCGGAAGAATGGCTGTTCCAGCAGGGCCGCCTGCGCCAGCCGGGCGTCAAGATCCACAGCGATGTGCAGGTGGTGGAGAAGGCGTTCAAGGCCCCCGGCGGCCTCATCCGTGTGGTCGCCCGCCTGCGCGAGGGCCGCATTGACGACCTCAGCCTCAGCGGCGACTTCACCCTGCTGCCCTCCTTTGCCCTGGGCGCGCTGGAGCAGGCGGTGCGCGGCCTCAGCGCCCGGCGCGACTCCCTCACCGCCCGCCTGCAGGAGGCCTACCAGCGTCTGGGCATTCAGTCGCCGGGCGTGACGCCGGCCGATTTCGCCACCGCCATCCTGGCCGCCGCCGACGCGCAGGGTTGAGGGGTCAGCATGAACTATGGCTTCGTAATTGACAACCGCAAATGCATCGGCTGCCACGCCTGCTCGGTCGCCTGCAAGAGCGAGAACGGCGTGCCCCTGGGCGTCTATCGCACCTGGGTCAAATACGTCGAGACCGGCCAGTTTCCCGACACCCGCCGCCACTTCCAGGTCACGCGCTGCAATCACTGCGCCAACCCGCCCTGCGTGCGCATCTGCCCGGTGGCGGCCATGTACCAGCGGCGCGATGGCATCGTTGAGTTCGACCCCAGCGTCTGCATCGGCTGCAAAGCCTGCATGCAGGCCTGCCCCTACGAGGCCATCTACATTGACCCCGACAGCCACACCGCGGCAAAATGTCATTACTGCGCCCACCGCGTCGAAATCGGGCTGGAGCCTTCGTGCGTGGTCGTCTGCCCGGAGCACGCCATCCTCGCCGGCGACCTCGACGACCCCGACTCGGAGATCAGCCGCACGCTGGCCAGCAACCGCGTGGCCGTGCGCAAACCCGAACAGGGCACGCGGCCCAAGCTGTTCTACATCGAAGGCACCCACTGGAGCTTGCACCCCACCGCCACCGCGGACAGCCCCGCCACCTTCCTCTGGGCCGATGTACTGCCGCGGCATGGCCAGGCGGACGCGGGTCATGCCCCCAGCCAGCCCGCCAACGGGCGCCCGCAGTCGGCGGGGCAGACGGCGCAGGTGGCCTACAACGCCCAGCACAAGATCCCCTGGCACTGGCCGGTGCCCGCCTATCTGGTGACCAAAGCCGTGGCCACGGGCAGCTTCATCGCCCTGGCCCTGGCGGCGGGGCTGGGGCTGGCGACCTTCCACGCTCCCACCTTCCTGCTGGGCGGCTTCCTCTCGCTGCTCTTCACGCTGATCACCACGCTGTTCCTCGTCCTCGATCTCGAACATCCCCGCCGTTTTCTCCTCATCCTGACGCGGCCGCAGTGGCGCAGCTGGTTGACGCGGGGCGCCTTCATCCTGATCGGCTTTACCATCGTCGCCGGGGTGTGGTGGCTGCTGGAGGCGGCAACCAGCCTGCGCTGGCTGCCCCCTGATCTGGCGGCGACGCTGCGCCCCGCCTTGCTCTGGACGGGCGCGCTGCTGGCGGCGGGCGGCGCCGCCTACACCGCCTTCCTGTTCGGCCAGGCCGAGGGCCGCGACCTGTGGCAGAGCAGCTTGCTGCCCCTGCATCTGCTGGTGCAGGCGGGGCTGGCCGGCAGCGGTCTGCTGGCGATCATGGGGCTGTTGGCGCCGCCGCCGGCCGATTTCGCCGGATTCGTGCGCGTCTTCTTCCTGGCCATGCTGCTGCTCGACCTGGCGCTGACCCTGGTGGGCGAGTTTGGCATGTCGCACGCCAGCGAGGTCGCGGCCCGCGCCGCCCATGCCATCCGCCGCGGCCGCTACCGCCGGCATTTCTGGCTGGGCGGCATCGGCCTGGGCCGCCTGCTGCCCCTGGCCCTGCTCCTGGTCAATGCGCCCCTGGCCAGCGCCCTGGCCGCCGTGGCCGCCATCGCTGGCCTCTTCGTCTACGAGTACATTTTCATCATGGCCCCGCAAGAAATCCCCAATTCCTGAGCCAGGTCTGGAACAAGCACCATGCCAACACAAGCCGCTGCCGACAGCACCTATCACCCCCCAGAGTTCGCCGCCTCCGACCGCCAGCCGGTGCAGATGACGACCGTACACCATCCGGACGGCCGCATGAGCCAGTATCCGCCGCCGGAACTGTGGGACGATTGGGTGGAGTGGGACGGCAAAGCCTGGCCGCAGAAGGTCGCCCGTCACTACACCCTGGTGCCCACCATCTGCTTCAACTGCGAGGCCGCCTGCGGTCTGCTGGCCTACGTGGACAAAGAGACCTTCGAGATCCGCAAGTTCGAGGGCAACCCCGTTCACCCCGGCAGTAGGGGGCGCAACTGCGCCAAGGGGCCGGCCACGCTCAACCAAATCTACGACCCGGAGCGCATCCTCTACCCGCTCAAGCGCGCCGGCGCCCGCGGCGAGGGCCGCTGGCAGCGCATCACCTGGGAGCAGGCGCTGGAGGAGATCGCGGCCAACATGCGGGCCAGCCGTCAGCAGCGCCGCGACGGCATCACCTATCATGTCGGCCGGCCGGGCGAGGATCACTACGCCAACCGCTGCGTCGCCGCCTGGGGCGTGGACGGGCACAACAGCCACACCAACGTCTGCTCCGCTGGCGCCCGCACCGGCTATGCCCTCTGGGGCGGCTTCGACCGGCCCAGCCCCGACTTCGCCAACGCCCGCCTGATCCTGCTCATCTCCAGCCACCTGGAGACCGGCCACTACTTCAACCCCCACGCCCAGCGCATCATCGAGGGCAAGATGAAGAGCGCCCGGCTGGTCACCATTGACCCGCGGCTGAGCAACACCGCCAGCATGAGCGACGTCTGGCTGCCGGCCTGGCCGGGCAGCGAGGCCACCCTGCTGCTGGCCTTCGCCAATCACCTGCTGCAGACCGAGCGTTTCGACCGCGGCTTCGTGCAGCGCTGGGTGAATTGGGAGGACACGTTGCAGGCGATCCGCGACGGCCGCCTCACCCTACCCGATGCCGCCCTGCAGGCGCAGATCAGCGCCGGCGGCAACGAGTTCGAGCTGTTCGTGGCCGCGCTCAAGGCCCTGTACCGCGAGTTCACCCTCGAACGCGCCGCCGCCGAGGCGCAGGTCCCTCTCGACCGCGTGCGCCAAACCGCCGAATTGATCGCCGGCTGCGGCAACCGTCTGGCTGCCCACACCTGGCGCAGCGCCAGCATCGGCAACCTGGGCGGCTGGCAGGTGGCGCGCTGCCTCTTCTTCCTCAACGTGCTCACCGGCAGCGTGGGCACGCCGGGCGGCGTCTCGGCCAACACCTGGAACAAGTTCGTGCCCAAACCCTTCAGCTCGCCGCCGCCCAACCAGGCCTGGAACGAGCTGCACCTGCCGCTGGAGTGGCCGCTGTCGCACTACGAGATGAGCTTCCTCCTGCCCCATTTCCTGGAGGAGGGCCGCGGCAGCATTGATGTCTATTTCACGCGGGTCTATAACCCGCTGTGGACCAACCCCGATGGCTTCATGTGGCTGAAGGCGCTGCAGGACGAGGAGAAGATCAGGTGTCACGTCGCCCTGACGCCCACCTGGAACGAAACCGCCTGGTTCGCCGATTATGTGCTGCCGATGGGGCACGGGGCCGAGCGTCACGACCTGATGAGCCAGGAGACGCACGCCGGACAGTGGATCGCCTATCGCCAGCCGGTGCGGCGCGTGGCCCTGGAGCGGGCCGGGCAGCCGTGCGAGTTCACCTATCAGGCCAACCCCGGCGAAGTGTGGGAGGAGAACGAGCTGTGGGTGCAGCTCTCTGCCCGCATGGACCCCGACGGCAGCATGGGCATCCGCCAGTATTTCGAAAGCCCCTACCGGCCGGGCGAGATCATCACCCAGGACGAGTATCACCGCTGGATTTTCGAGAACAGCATCCCCGGCCTGCCGGAGGCCGCCGCCGCCGCGGGGCTGACCCCGCTGGCCTACATGAAGAAATTCGGGGCGTTCGAGATCCGCCGCGACAATTACACGCCCTACGAGCCGGGCGGCTTCGGCACGCCCAGCCGCAAACTGGAGTTTTTCAGCGCCACCCTGGCCGATTGGGGCTGGCCGGAGCGGGAACACGTCATCCCCTGGCCGTTGCCGAGCCATGTCCACCCCGACCGCATTGACCGGGAGAGGGGGGAGATGCTGCTGCTGCCCAACTTCCGCCTGCCCACGCTGATCCACACGCGCAGCGCCAACGCCAAGTGGCTCTACGAGATCAGTCACAAGAACCCGATCTGGCTGCACCCCACCGATGCGGCGCGGCTGGGCGTGGGCAGCGATGACCTGGTGCGGGTGGACACCGAGATCGGCTATTTCGTGGACAAGGTGTGGGTGACAGAGGCCATCCGCCCCGGCGTGATCGCGGTCAGCCATCACCTGGGCCGCTGGCGCTTGCAGGCGGAGCAGGGCGTCAATCGCGCCGCCTCCAGCCTGGTGCAGATCGAGCACGACGGCCAGGGCGGTTACAAGCTCAATGTGCGGCAGGGCGCTCAGGCCTGGTCATCCGCCGACCCAGACACGGCGCGGGTGTGGTGGAAAGAGACCGGCGTGCATCAAAACCTGACGCACGCCGTGCATCCCGACCCCATCAGCGGCGCCCACTGTTGGCTGCAGAGGGCGGTCAGCGTGCGCAAGGCCGCCGCGGACGAGCGTTACGGCGACGTTTTCGTGGACACCAAGCGCTCGATGGCCGTGTATCGGCAGTGGCTGCAACAGACGCGCTCGGCGGTCGAGCACAGCCCCGACGGCACGCGGCGGCCGTACTGGCTCAACCGCCCGCTGAAGCCGGTCAAGGCCGCGTACAGGCTGCCGGAAGATGGGCGGTAGGCGATAGCGCTTCGTGCCAACTGCCACGCGCCCGCGCCAGCCGCACCCTACCGTCGCAGTTGGCGCCGCATCCTGTCGAACACATCCACCCCCATTTGCAGCAAGAGGTGGGGGATGTCGAACGGAATCCAGTTCTCGACGATCGTTTCCTCGTCGCAGCGGTAGAAATCCATCACCCGCATCGCCAGCCGCTTGCCCGTGGGCGGCATGCCCAAGAAGCCGCCGCCCGTGTGTGTGGCCTGCACATAGCCCCAGCCGCCCGTCACCGCATAGTCGCCATCGCCGATGCGGATGAAGTGGCCGATGGCGCTGCCGCCGCGGTCGGGGAAGGCCACCAGAAAGGGGATCTGGTGGTAGTCTTCGAAGCCCTTCAACCCGCGCGTCGTCCCGATCCCGGCTGGCCCGGAATACATGAAATGGGGATGCCAGTGCTTGACCATCTCCATCGCGTCCAAAGCAGCGCGGGTAGGTGGGCCGCCGGGGAATTGGTGCAGCGCCGCGTGCATACGCAACACCCGCTCGATCGCGCGCTGTGAGAGGGCGTTGTCTTGCGGGCTGAGGATGACGCCGTCGTGCGTGGCCGGTGGGAGCCAGCGCATCTCCTGGCCCAGGCTGGGCGCCAGCGGCCAGCAGCCGGCCTGCCGCATCAGGTCGAGGAAATCGATGAAGACATAGCTGGCGGCGATCTTGCCCTCGCGCAGTTCGTGGCCCTCGGCGAAGCGCACGGCCACCACGCCGCGCGTGGCCGGGATGCCCAGCCAATCGTGCTCGAACGTGCCCACGTAGTGCCCACTGCAGCCAATCCAGTGAGCGCCGCGGTAGCGACCGCCGGCCACGATGTCGTGGCGCCGCTCGAGGTCGGGCAGCGCCCGCCGCAGCGGCCGCCAGAGTTGCTCAGTCACTGCGGCGAGGTCGCTCAGTTCGTCGAGCGGATGCGTCACCTTCACGCCGGCGCCGGCGTGATAGCCTGCCGCCACGGCGTCGGCCAGGTCCGCCTCGCCCGCGTCCACGAGCGATTGCATGATCGCGATCAGCCGTCGCTTGTTGGCGATGTTTTCCGTCTGATCGACGGCTTCGAAAACGTAACCGGGTGGGTTGGTTCTGTTGTTGGTCATATCGCTTGATCCTTTATGGATGGCTAGCTAAAGAAATGATACTCGGTACTGAAACGTGATGCGTGATGTGTGAAAATCGCCGACGTTTTCTCACGTTTCACGCTTCACGGTTTATGACCTTCATCACAAATCAACCTAGCGATCCATAGTTGGTTTGTGATCGAGGCCGAAGCTGCTTGCTTGGGGCCTGACGAAGGGTGAAGTGCGGAGCGTGAGCAGGCGAGGAGGAACGATGCCCTTGAACCTGGCGCCTCACCGTCGCGCCGCCGTCAGCTCGCGCATACGGGCGCGGACATCGACGCCGATCTGATGATAGACATGTAGCAGGTCCACCAGCACCCAATTCTCGCGGATCAGCCCATCTTCGCAGCGCCAGAAATCCAGGCTGCGCATGGTGATCTGCTGGCCGGAAGGGGCGATGCCCAGCCAGCCGTCGCCGCTGATCGTCATCGTCATGTTCGGCCAGCCGGTGGTGCCCACGTAACCCCCCTCGGCAAAGAAGGTGTGGGCGAGAGTGACGGCGCCGTGGCGGTCGGGCATGGCCTTGAGGAAGGGGATCTGGTGCCAGCGGCGGAAGCCGGCAATGCCGCGCATCGAGCCGATGCCGGCCGGGCCGTACCAGCAGAACTTGGGATGCCAGTAGCGCTCCAGCCGCATCACCTCCGGCCCGCCGCCCAAGGGATGCTTGCCCATATCGGTGAGCATGGCCAGCACCAGTTGCAGGCTGGCGGCGGAGCTGGCTTCTGCTTGGGGGCGGGAAGAGAGGCCATCCTGGGTGGCAGGAGCGGGCGCGGGCCAGTTGACGCCGAGGCTGGGCGTCATCGGCCAGGCGCTGGCCTGCATCATCACCTGGGGGATGTCCCACAGCGCCTGCATCTCCACGATCCGTTCCTCCTCGAGGCGGAAGAACTCGTGATAGCGCATGGCCACGAGATGCTGCGTGGGGGGGATGTCGAGCCAGGGCTGCTCGAAGACACCGACGTAATGCCCGGCGCAGCCGATCCAGTGCTGATCCTTGCTTTCGCCGGCGATGAAAATGAAATCGCGGCGCTCCAGGTCGGGGATGGCAGCCAGCAGGGGCCGGTAGGCCTGCTCGAAGAGCTCGTCCGGCCCGACCAGATCCTCGAACGGGAAGGCGAGATGGATGGCGCAGGCGGGCGCAAACAGCCGGCGCAACTGTCCCGGCAGCGCTGATGCCTGGCAATCATACAGCGCCGCCCGGAACGGCTGGAAAAACCACTTGTTGTCCTGGCGTCTCACAGTCATCGCCTCCTTGTCATCGAAACTCTCTCAACTGACCACTGATCACTGACCACTGCCCCCTGCACCCTACCCCTTCACCGCCCCCGCCGCCAACCCCTTGACCAGGTTCTTCTGGAAGAACAGGATCACGATCACGATCGGGATGGTGGCCGAGACGGCCGAGGCAGCGGCCAGGGTGAGATGGCGCGGGTCCTCGCCGCCGGTGAAGCGCGAGATGGCCACCGGCAGGGTCCAGTTCGTTTGGGTGAGGACGCGCACGAGCAGGAATTCGTTGTAGGCCAGAAGCAGGGTGAAGAGGGCGGTGGAGATGATCCCCGGCCAGGTGATGGGGATGATCACCCGCAGGAAGGAGGTGAGGCGGTTGCAGCCATCCACCATCGCCGCTTCTTCCAGTTCTTTGGGGATGTCCATGAAGAAACTGCGCAACATCCAGATGGTGAAAGGCTGATTGACCGCCACCAGGGTGATGACGAGCAGAAGACGGGTGTCCAGCAAGTTGAGCGCCGCCCCGATCCAGTAGTAGGGCAAGATGAAGGCCAGCCGCGGCAAGGCCCGGAACCCCAACGCCGCCACAAGGATGACCACGCCGGCCAACCCGTTATAGCGGGCCAGGCCATATCCCGCTAGACAGCCGATCGAGATCGAGATGGTGATTGTGCCCACGGTGACGAGGAGCGTGTTGAGGAAGTAATCGTAGAATTTCGCCACATCCACCAGCCGCGGGATGCCCCACAGCAGCAGGGCGAACCCGACCGCCACCAACGCGTAGACGAAGCCGGTGCGGACGGGGATGTAGCGGGCAAAGAGAAGCAGGCAGACGAGGATGACCAGGGCGGCGAGGAGGAAAAAGGCGATGGCGGCGCCGTTTTCGGGCACAGAACGCAGCCACAGGTCGCGGTAGTTCTCCCAGGTGGGGCTGAAGATGAACTTGGGCGTGCGCGAATTGGCATCGGGCAGCGTCTTGAACGATTGCAGCAGCGTCCAGAAGAAGGGCAGGAGGCTGTAGACTGCAAACAGGATCAGAGCGAGGTGGATCGCCAGCCGCCCCCAGGCATTGTTGACCTTGTCCATGCTTAACGCTCCTCGATTTGTTGCCGGTAGGCTTGGATCAGATTGGGGATGAGGACGATCATGACGCCGACGACGGTGAGCACGGCCATGGCATTGGCCTTGTCCAGCCGCTGCACGGTGACCGCCGTCTGGAAGGTGTAGGTCATCACCGTATCGGCCTTGTAGATCGGGTTCATCTGCGAGATGACGAAGACGCTATCGAAGACGCGGTAGGCGTCCATGATCGAGATCAGCAGGATGAGAATCGTCAGGGACCGCAGGTGGGGGAGGACGATGTGGCGGATCTTCTGCAGGCGGGTGGCGCCGTCGATGGAAGCCGCTTCGATCTGATCGTGCGAAAGCGTTTGTAGGCCGGCAAAGTAGGTCACCAGCGAGAAAGGCGCCATGGCCCAGACGCCGTAGAGGATGATCAAGGCTTTGACTGAGACCTCGCTGTAGCGAAACTTCGTGTCCAAGAGCATCTGGTAGAGCCAGCGCAAAAGGCCGGACGGCTCGAACAACTGCTTGAACATCAGTGTGCCCACGATGGGGACGATGATGAACGGCAACAGGAAGATCGAGAGGTAGACGCCGCGGGCCAGGCCGGAGACCTGATCCAGCAAGAGGGCGATGGTGAAGCCGGTGAAGATGGTCGCCGGCACGACGATCAGGGCGTAGATGGCGGTAAAACGGAAGGATTGCCAGAACTTGGGATCGGTGAGAACATCGATGTAGTTGCGCAGACCGATGAACTGCGGGGAGTTGATGTTGTTGTAGGTGAAGAAGTTCATCCCCAACCAGATCGCCATCAGCAGTGGGATCACCATCAGCAGCGTCATGACGATCATGCTGGGGGCGGCAAAACGGAAGAAAGTGCCTCGACTCATCGTTCACCTCCGGCTCGAAGAAGCGAAGTCGGAAGCACGGTGTGCTCATGCTTCCGACTTCGCTGGCGACTGTGTTAGCTCTTGATGTAGCCCTGCGCCGTTGCCTCTTCGATGTAGGCCTTCGCGGCGGCGTCGAGCGCCTCCTGGGCGGTCATTTCGCCAGTGCCTACCAGGGGGAGGAACTGGCCGAGTTTGGTGCGGACGATGCCGACGGCGGGGTTCTTGTCGTAGATGCCGATGCCCTCGTCGATCGTTTGGTTGGCGGCTGCCATGTACGGGCCGCCGTACTGCGCTACCGCCTGGCGGGTGGCCATGCCCACCTCAGCGGCGTCGCGCTGGCTGCGTTCGTCCGCGGCCTCCATGATGATGCGGAAGATCAGGTCGGGGTCGTTGGTCGTCTTGGCCGGAATCATGTAGAAGTCGTTCCAGGCCGAACCGGCGCGCGGGCCGCCGGCGACGGCGCGCGGGGCCGGCGCATAGGCGATCACGTCGCCCAGCTTGGTGCGGTCGGGCTTGCTCATGTTGGCGGCGCGGCTGGCCCACATGTTGGTGGCCGGCAGGGTGCCCTGTTGCACCGCCACTTCCTGGTCGTTGAGGGCGAACGAGTAGCCGTCAGGCCCCATACAGGCGTTGGCAATCTCGATCAGCTTCTCGACCGCCTTGACGCCTTCCTCGCCAGCAAAGGCGGGCATGTTCTTGTCATCCAGGAAGTCGCCGCCAAAGGCGCGCAGCATCTGGAAGAACTCAAGTTCCCAGGCCCAGCCGGCAGAGAGATTGATGGTGAAGGGCATGTCCCAGTCGGGGTTGTCGAGGCCGATGGTGTTGCACATCTTGATCACATCATCATAGGTGTCGGGAACGGAGAGACCCAGCTTATCGAAGACATCCTTGCGGTAGATGAGGTGCAGGGTGTTGGCGACGATGGGCACGCCATAGATCTTGCCATCGATGGTGGCGCCTTCCCAGGCTTTTTCGGGGATGTCGCCCAGGTTGTATTCATCCCAATACTTCTCGACCAGGTCGTTGAGCGGCATCATCCAACCCACACCCGCCCATGCGCCTACCTGGGAGTTGGCCCCGTGGACGATGTCGAACGGTGAGTCGCCGCCGGCCGAGAGGGCCAGCCGCACCTGCTCCTGGGCGTCGGCCGAGGCCAGCAGGTTGGCGTTGACCTTGAGGTTCTCGATGCGGTTGCACTTCAGCAGTTCTTCGGCGTAGAAGTCGGTAATGGGGAACGACCAACCGATCATGTTGATCTCGGTCGCTTTTTCCGGCGCGGCAAGGTTGCATTCGGTCGGGTCGACGATGACTTCTTTGGTCACTTCGACGATCACTTCCTTGGGAACCTCGACCGTCTCGACGACCTTCACTTCCTTTGTGACCTCGACCGTCTGCACGACGGTGACCACTTCGGGGGTGGCGGTGGCGCAGGCTGCCAGGGCCAGGATCGCCAGGGCCAGGACGGTGAGCAGCAGCAAACGTGTTGTTGGCGCAGTGCGCTTGGGGGCAAACATGGTGTATCTCCTCCAACTTGAGTGAGAAAAAGAGCGTTTGCGTGTCATGGCGAGGCCGGAGGGTACTGAGTGAAGCGAAGTAAGCAATCCCCATCAGGGAGGGGGATTGCCTCCTTCACTGCATCGAGGACGGCTGTCCTCCTTCGCCATGACACGGCATGAACAGTGACGCATGATGATGTGTTTGTGGGTGATCAACGGCTATCGTTCAGGGGCGGATGGCAATGTGATACCGGTCTTGACGCAATACATACCTCCTCTGCAAGTGGTGTTTTTGTGTTAATACAGCAGCCATACACCAGGAAACACGAAGGCGACGATAACTATTATTGCTTTGTGTTATCTTCGTGACCTTTGTGTCTTGGTGTCGAATGCGGTTGCACATCAGTCCGGTGCAAACAACCGTTTCATCAGGGCGAACTCATCGAAAACCGTCCATTCGCGGACGATGCGACCGGCGTGGAGCAGGTGATGCGACATGCCCATCAGCCGGATGCGCTTGCCGGTGGGCGCCCCATAGACGCCGGGACCCAGGTGGCTGCCCTGCAGCGTCCAGCGCGTGGCCGTGCGATAGGCGTCTGGCCCGTCGGCCAGGGCGCAGAAATGGTCGACCGTGAGGGCGGCGTCGGGGAAGGCCGCCAGCATGGCCAGCACGAAGGCCTGGTAATCGCCCCGCCCATACAGGCTGCGCCCAGAAGGGAACTGGCCGCTGTAGCTGGGCGCAAAGGCCGTATCGACCACATTCAGCAACCGCCAGTTCCAGATCTGATGCAGGATGCGGCGCATGAAGTCCTCGATCTCGAACTCGGTCGGCGGCGGCGGCAGCTCGACCGGCGTCCCCTGGCCGAGCACCCGCTCGACCTCGCCCGGATGCTCGAAACGAATCCCTGCTGCTGCTTCCTGGGCGGCCATCTCTCTGGCCAGCGCCAGCGGCTCGAAGCCCAACTGCCGCACCAGCATCACATTGTCGCGCGCCAGCCATTCTTCGACGATGACATTCTCACGCACCACGCAGTCGGCGATGGCCGTGTAGCGCACCTGCCGGCCGGTGGGCGGGCCAAAGCTGCTGTAGCCGGTGTTGCGGCCCATGTGCGTCAATCGGTGCGAGGTGTAGAAGCCGTTCACGTCGTCGCCCGCCCAGATCACCTCGTCGCCGTAAAGCCGCCGGTCAGGAAAAGCCGCCAGCGTCGCCACCGTCCCCGCCATCACCGCCTCGCGCCCGTAGATCGTCCCTTCCGTGGTATGCACGGGGCAGTTGTAGCCATAGTAATCGTAGATGCGCCCAATGCCTTTCTCCTCCCAGATTTCGTGCGTGATGCGCAGGATGTAATCGATGATGTCGGTGAACTTCTCGTCGAAGCCGGCCATGCTTTGCCGGCGCGGCCCGCCGCCCGCCAGGGTGCGGCGGATGTCGCCCTTTTGATAGAGCAGAATCGGCGTGGGGGTGGAGGTTGCAGACGGTTCAGGTGACATGGTTTTTCTCTCTCCCTGCCGGCGGAAATTGAAAGAATCCCATTCGAAGTTCGTGATTACGTAATCAGACCGAAATCCTTGCGAATGTGGAATGGTCGCCGCAGGCCATCTGCAGACGGTCTGCGGCCGGTCCTGGCTTGATCGAGCGTCTCCTGATGCCGGCCAGCGGGCCTGCCTCCTGGCGGACGAGGCCAACCATGGCGCCTGTTGGCAGAGTACGACCTGCCGACAACTGGGCCGGCGCTCAAGTTTGAATACGTATGCAATTATAGCAGCTTTTTCCCCCTTGTCAAGTCCCGATCATCGCCTCGCGCCCGCACGATTTCGGCGCCCGTGGCCGGTGTGAGACGCGCCTCAACGACAGATCAGCAGTGGCACCCGGCTGGCGCGCAGCAGCGCATTCACCGTGCTGTCCCGCGCCGCTTCGCCCAGCGGCGGACGCGAATAGCCCCCCAGGATGATCAAATCCCGCCCGTGGGCCTCGGCCGCCGCCAGCACCGCCCCGGCGACGGCCCGCTTGCTCTGCACATACTCCGCTTCCACGCCGCGCCCCTCCAGATAGGCGCGGGCCTCGGCCAGCAGAGCATCGGCGCCGTCTGGCGCCGCCGCCAGCACCACCGGGCGCAGATCCCAGCGCCGCGACAGGTAGGCAGTGACATACAGGGCTTCGCGCGCTTTGTCCGAACCGTTGTAGGCCAGCAATGGCTGCGCCAGCACATGCCAGCTGCGCGGTGTGATCAACAGCGGGCCGGGGCAGCGGTGGAGCATGGTGCGGATGCCGGAGCCGAGGCGGGCGATGGGGTTGGGCGCCGGTGGATGCACCAGCCGGATCACCGTCAGGTCGGTGAACCGACCGCGCTCGCAGATCACCCGCGCCACCGGGCCGGCGACGACGTCGAAACGGGCCGGGATGCCCGTCTTGGCGCAACGGTCGAAGAACTGAGCCTTGAGATCGTGCACGGCCGGCGTCTCGATGTCCGACTGCCTGGCGACGGCGTGCAGCCCCACCACCTGGCCGCCCTCGCGCCGGGCGATCTGCAGGGCCTGATAGAGCGCAAACCAATGTTCCTCCTGGCCCGTCACCGGCACCAGGATCTGGGCGAAGAGACGCCGGTCGCCGGGGGCGGCATCGCGCTGCCAGCGCCAGACGCCGGACGAGGGGCCGCTCTCCAGGGCGTCGGGGGTGAGGACATCGCGCAGCTTCTCGCCCACGCGGGCGGCCACGCGCCCCAAACGAGGGCTGCGTTGCCGGGCTAGCTCGGCGGCGGCGACATCGGGCGCCACCTCCCATCCCAGTGTCGCCGCCAGTTCCTCCTGGTACTTCGTGATCCAGACGTAGAGGTCGAGCGGGGTGCGGCCGGGGAAATCCTTGAGCAGATCCTGCCGGCGGATCAGTTCGGCAATGTGGGCGTAGACCGAATCGTACCAGGAAACGGCTGCCGCCGCCTCGTCGATCTCGCTCTGGCCTTCCGCTTGCAGCCGCCTTTGGTGGGCCTCGATCTGCGCGAACAGGACGGGGTAGCGTCCCGGCAGGGTCAGGTGCAGGTCGGCGGCGGGGCGCAGTTCGTCGAGGCGGGTGCGTTGCAGGAAATCGGCATATTCCGCCGCCAGGATCAGGTCGTCCGGCTGCATATCGGGGGTCAGAGCCACCTTTGCCTCCACCTCGGTGACATAGGCCTCGATTCGCTTCGCCCCTTGCTGCCGCGCCACCGACACGCGGTGATTGCCATCCAGCACAAAGTAGACTTCACCGATCTGGTAGACCTCGATCGGCGGCAGCCCGACCAGCCCGGTCATCCCCACCTGCACCTGCGCCCAACGCACGCGGTCGCTGTCGCGCCGCGGCAAGAAGCTGCGTGTGAAATCGGTGTAGCGCCCCACACTGCCGACGATGGCGTCGAGGGGGATGTCTTTGAGCTGGCGGCGGCTCGTCTCTTTGCCGTGCACCTGCCGCCGCACTTCTTCATAGGCGAGCAGGTCAACGGATTCGCCCCGGAGCCGCGCCAGGATGTGTTCTAGCCCGGCCTGCCAGTGGGCAAGCTGAAAGTTTTCGAGGGCATGGAGATAGTCGGAGCGTTTTTGTTCAGGCATGTCGGTGGACGGCAAAACCCCTGTCGTCCCTCACTCCAGCCAGGGGATTTCGACCAGCTCGATGAGATGGCCGTCGGGGTCGTAGAGATACATCTGCGTGGCCCCGTCCCCGCGCGGGCGCGGCCCCCAGGCGATGGGGTAGCCGTGCTGGCCGAGCGTGCGGACGGCCTCGGCCATGCTGGCGACGCGAAAACAGAAGTGGCGGGCGAAGGTGATGTCGCCGTCGGCCTTGTGGCCGTTGGGCGGGTCGCCGAAGTATTGGGTGGCGTCGGCCCAGCCGATGAGGTGGATTTCGTAGACGCCGTGGCGAAACCAGGCGCCCTCGAAGGTGAAGTTGGCCGGGCGGGGGACGTCAGCCATGCCCAGGATGTCGCAATAGAAGCGCCGGGAGGCGGGCACGTTTTGGGTGACGAGGCTGATGTGGTGGAGGTGTTTGAGTTCGATCATGGTCTGCTCATTGCTGAGGGCGCTGCCGGGGTCGCTTGCCGCCGAGCGCCCGGTCTTGGGCCAGTTCGGGCGTGGCCTTGACCGGGTGCAGGTCCTCGGGCCGGAGGATGCCCTCCATCTGCAAGGGATAGCCGCCGTAGCGATTGGCGGCCTCGAACATGGCGATCACATTGGCGGGCGGCACATCTTCGCCGATGTCGTGGCAGGTGGAAAGGATGTAGCCGCCGCCGCGACCGAGGTCCCAGATGCGTTTGGCCACATCATAGCGCACTTGTTCCGGGGTGGAGAAGGGCAGCATCTGCTGCACGTCGATGGCGCCGTGAAAAACCAGGCGGTCGCCGAATTCTTCTTTCATCCAGTAGGTGTCCATGTCCATGGCCGAGGTCTGGATGGGGTTGAGGATGTCCACCCCCATCTCGACGATGTCCTGGATCACCGGCACCACGCTGCCATCGGTGTGATACGAGAGCTTGACCTCGCCCAGGCCCTTGATGTGGTCGAAGAGTGCGGCCAGGCGGGGCTTGATCAGCCTCCGGAAGAGCGGCGGCGAGATCATCATGTTGTTCTGGGCGCCGATGTCATCGGTGAAGTAGACCATCTGCACATACGGCCCCACCTCTTTCATGTATCCCGACCAGGCTTCCTTGTAAAACCAGAGCAGTTTGTCCAACACCGCCTCGGCAAAATCGAGTTCACCGGCCAGGGCGCTGAAGAAACGCATGTAGCCGCAGATCTGCAGGGCTTTGGTCAGCAGCCCGCCCTTGATGCTGTCGGCGACGATGACGTAGTCGGTGTTCTCGTGCAGCCACTTCGCCCGCTCGCCCAGCCCCGCCCAAATGGCAGGATTGTGGGGGTCGGGCCAGGGGTAGGCGTCGAGATCGGCGATGGCGGCGTCGGCCAGCGGCGAGCGGGAGAGGCTGTAGGAGTTGAGCATCTTCACCCAGGTGATGCCCCACATGTCGATGTAGGCATCCTCGCCCTCGACTTCTTTGACGTCGATCCAGTGCGGCTCCAGCCAGCGGAAATCGACATCGAAGCGCCGCAGCAGTTTCTCGTCCGGGTAGATGTTCTGCACCATGCGGTCGAGGACGGCGTCCTGGTTGCGCAGGTCGGGGTCTTCGAGATAGGCTTGCAGCGCCAGATAGCCGTTGCGGTGGATCGAGCCGACATGCCGGCCCCAGTCGATGGGCACCCGGTCGGGTTCGCGGTGGTTGACGACGGCATCAAAACGTTGGCGTGGGTTCATTTGGAGATTGGAGAGTGGAGATTGGGCGGGATCGCGGGGATGGCGCGTCAATCTAGCGGGTGTAGAGGACGGGGGTGATGTTGAGGAGCCGGCACAGGTGCAGCAGTTCCTCGACGTAGGCGCCATCCACGGCCAGGATGTGGTTGGAGGCGAAGCTGCCGATGAAGGCGTCGATGTCCACCTCCAGCCGGGCGAAGGCGGTGGGGAGCTGGTGGCTGCCGCGGGCGGCGACGAAGGCCTGGTACTTGTCGGGCGGGATGTCGACGGTGGCCCCGCGGGCGATGGCCATGTGGTAGTCACCGTTTCGGCGGTAGAGGCGGGCGAAGGTGAGGGGGCCGGGCGCGGTGGTGAAGTAGGTGATGGCGCCGCCGCCGGGCCGGTTGGCCGGGCGCAGTTCCACCCGCTTCATGTTCTCAGCCGGATCGTCCGCGCGAGCGGCATACCACGAGCAGAAGGCGCCGCAGTTGGGCAGGTAGAAAATCCCGGCTTCGTCGTCGATGTAGCTCACATCCAGGAACAGCACCGGCTTGCCGCCCGACACCTGTTTGAGCAGTTCCATGGTCAGGGCGGCGTCGCCATCGGCCTCGCAGGCCATCATCGTCGGCTCCTTGCGGCCGTCGGCGTCGTAGGGGCCGGGCAAGAACGCGGCCGAGAGGCACTGCGGCACGTAGAAATTGGTCAGGTCGGGCATGCACTTGACGGCGACGAAGTCCAGCTCGCGCTCGGCGATCAGTTCTTTGGTGGCCAGATAGCAGCGGACCTGGAACTCCAGCTTCTCAGGGGTCAGCTTGCCCTGGCCGTAATCGACGCGGGCGGCGCCTTGCTCCAACCAGCGCACCATCGCCGCCGCTGTCTCCGGCGCCACCAGCTCGGCCCGGCGGATGATCTCGAGCTGGTCGATGTGCTCGGTGTCCACCTCGAACAGGCGTTTCCATTGCAGGGGGTCGAAGGTGCCGGTGTCGATGCCCAACGAGCGCCCGCCGAACAGCCCGAAGGTCTGCCCGCGCAACCGCGCTTTTGCCGCCGCCGCCCGGAAGAAGGGCATGGCCTGCGCGCCGATCATCGCCCCGCCCGGCCCCTCGAAGTCGGCCCGCACCCGCAGGTGGGGAGTGCCGATCTGGTCGAGCGTGCCGGCGGCGCCGAGGAAGCCGACCGTGCCGTGCGTGGCCGGGCTTTTGTTGGTGAGGAGGAGGGTGGGCAGGCCGGCCCGCTGCACGCCCCGCACCACCAGGTTGGGCGAGGTCCAGCAGGGCGTGTGCACAACCAGGGCCTCGACGCCGGCGGCTTTGAGCGCGTCCACCTGGGCGTCGATCTCGGCCTTGTGCCGGGCGACGGCCGGGTTCGTATGCAATGCGATCGGCAGGGTGTTAAAGAAGGCGATGGCCTGTTGGTGGCGCGGCTCGGTCAGGCGCTGGAACACGGCATGCCACTCGTGCTGGCGGTTGTCGCCGAAGGTGATAAGGCCGATGCGGGGTGGGGTCATGGGGGTTATTGGTTACTGGAGATTGGAGATTGGAGATTGGAGATTGGAGATTGGAGATTGGAGATTGGAGATTGGTTACTGATTACTGATTACTGATTACTGATTACTGTGCCTTTCGCACGGAGACGCCCTAATAACCAATCTCCAATCTCCAATCTCCAATCCCTACTACTGGTCTAGCGCCCGCGGGAAGGCCTGGATGCCGCGGCCGCCATCGACATAGACCGTCTGGCCGACCATGTAGCTGGCCTCGTCGCAGCTGAGGAAAATGCAGACGCTGGCGATTTCCTCCGGCGCGGCGATGTAGCCGATGGGCAGGCGGCGCATCAACTCCTCGTGTTTTTCCTGGTTGTGCACCACCCGCTGCATCAGTTCGGTCAGCACCGGGCCGGGCGCGACACAGTTGACGCGGATGCCCTTGTCGATCAGGGCCAGGCCCATGGCCGTGGTCAGTTGGTTGACGCCGCCTTTGGCCGCGCAATAGGCCACCTGGTTGCGCAGCGCCATCTTGGCCATGATCGAGGAGATGTTGACGATGTAGCCCGGCTTGCCTTGCTCGACCATGACCCTGGCCCCGGCCTGGCTCATCAAGAACGCGCCTTTCAGATCCACGCCCATCACCCAGTCCCAGTCTTCCTCGGTGATGGCGAAGAAGTCGGCAGCATGGTTGACGCCGGCATTGTTGACGACGATATCGACCGTGCCGAAGGCCTTCAGGGTCTCAGCGATGACGCGATCGACATCGGCCTTCTTGCTGACATCGCAGGGCACGAAGATACTCTCGCCGCCGGCGGCGCGGATTTCCGCGGCCACTTGCTCGCCCAACTCGAGCGAACGCCCGGTCCCGACCACTTTGGCGCCGGCTTTGGCGTATTCTTTGGCCAGGGCCACGCCGATGCCTTTGGTTGTACCGGTGATGATGGCGACTTTGTCTTTGAGTTTCATGGTGATTGGTGCGGATTGAGTGTTCCGTGTTCCGTGTTGCGTGTTCCGTAGTGGGGGGGGCGGTGGGGCGCCCCACTTTTACCTGTTGCCTGCATTCCCCTCAGGCCCAGAACGGAACACGCAACACGGATGACGATCTAGGCCCACGGGCTATCCGGCAGCGGCTCGGTGTCCAGGGGGTTGACGCCCGGCGCATACCTGGAACGGATGTCCCCGATCAGGTCGGCCATGTAGCCCACCACCGTCGTCACCATCCGCTCGCCCTTCTCGACCGTGGCCTTGGTGGCGTCGCCGATGATACCGTTCTTCAGCTCCCGCACTTCGGGCCGGGCGAAGGTGCCCTCGAAGTGATACATCATGCCGGGGCCAGCCGGGAGGCCGGGGCCGATGATGAAACGCTTGTCCACCAGGGGGGTGCCGCCGCCCTTGTCGGCCTTGCTCATGTCCACGAATTGGGGGTAGAGATAGAGCGCCATCGAGGTCTCGGCCTCGTCCGCATGCCACATGCCCGTCTCCAGGATCGTCTTCTGGTCGCGCAGGAAGTCGTACCAGTGCAACGAGAGGGTGAAGATGTTGGCCAGGCCCAGCTTGTGCACGGCGACGATGGTCGAGGAGACCTGGCCGTGGGCCGAGAGGATGATGAACTTGTTGAAGCCGGCCACTTTGGCGCCCTTGATGATGTCCTCGATCAGGGCGATGTGGGTCTCGAAGCGCAGGGGGATGTTGCCCGGCATGCCCCAGTGATGGAAGGGGTGCGAACCGTACATCGGGCAGGGCAGCAGCATCACGCCCGTCTTCTCCGACAGCTTCTCGGCCAGACCGATGGCGTTGAAGTCATCGGAGCCGCAGGGACAGTGGGGGCCGTGCTGCTCGATGGCGCCGATGGGCAGGACGGCGATGTCGTCGCGTTTGGCGTGGGCCAGCAGGTCGGGGGCGGACAGATTCTGCCACCAGATGGCTTGAGCGGTTGTCATGGTAAAGCTCCTTGAGGATGAAAAGGGGGTGATGTTTAACTGATGTCTTGTATTGGAGATTGGAGATTGGTTATTAGTTATTAGTTATTAGCGCGTCTCCAATCTCCAATAACCAATCTCCAATAACCAATCTCCAATAACCAATCTCCAATAACCAATCTCCAATAACTAATCTCCAATAACCAATCTCCAATAACCAATCTCCAATAACCAATCTCCAATAACCAATCTCCAATAACCAATCTCCAATAACTAATCTCCAATAACCAACAGAACATCCAATTCACGGCCGATCGCCTGCAACTCCTGCACCAGGCTGGCGGGGAGGGGAATGCCGTTGGCCCGTCGCTCCTGCGCTCGGCGATGTTCCAACTCGCCCGGCAACAGCATCTCCTGCTTCTCGTCCCACATCGGCGAGGCGTGCACAGCGGCTACGAACTCGGACATGCGTGCGGCCAACTCCTCCCGGCTGATCAGGGCCAGGGGGTCGAGGGCGATGAAGAAATGCCCGGTCAGGCTCGGTTCGTCGGGCTGCTTGTACATCGACTTGATCGCGTGCTGGAAGACGCCGCCGGTGATCAGACCGGACAGAATATCGACCACATACGACAAGCCCAGCCCTTTGTGCCCGCCCACCGGCAGCAGGAAGCCCTTGAAACCCTCGTCCGGGTCAGCGGTGGGGCGACCCTGGCGGTCGGTGGCCCAATCGAGGGGGATCTTCTCGCCCTTCTGGCTGGCCAGCAGCAGCTTGCCGCCAGCCACGTTCGAGAGCGAGATGTCGAGCAGGAAGGGGAAGTCGCCAAAGGTGGGGATGGCGATGGCGATGGGGTTGTTGCCGGTGATGGGCCTGGCTCCGCCCGGCGCCACCATGTTGGGGATGACATTGCTCATGGCGATGCCGATTAGACCCTGATCCGCGGCCATGCGGGCATAGAGCGCCGCCGCCCCGAAGTGATTGCTGCGCACCGCCCCCACCGCAGCGACGCCGAACTGCCCGGCCAGTTCGATCGCCCGGCGCATGGCCGCCCGCCCGACCACATAGCCCATGCCATCGTCGCCATCCAGCACCGCCAGGGCCAGGCCGCCTGCCGTCTGGCGGATGGCCGGGCGGGGATTGACCGCGCCCAAGCGCACTCGCCGCACATACAGCGGCAGCCGCAGCACGCCGTGCGAGTCGATGCCCCAGAGATTGGTCAGCACCAGGCATTCGGCGCAGAAGGCGGCGTCGTCTGGCGGCATACCGGCCCGGACGAAGATTTCGGCAGTGAACCTCTGCAAGTCGTGGTGGTTGATGATGATCGATTCCGCGGACATGGTCAAGAAGGCATCTCAAGCCGTAAGCGGTAGAGCGACGACGAGGCGGTGATGAACAGGCTGCGGCCATCGTCGCCGCCAAAACAGAAATTAGCGGTCTGTTCGGGCATGGGCATCCGCCCCAGCAAGCGGGCGGCGGGGTCGAACACGTAGATGCCGCCCGGCCCGGCGCACCACAGATTCCCCCCGGCGTCGATCTTCATGCCATCGGCCACCCCCGCGCCTTCCCCCACCAGCCTGGCCCACACCCGGCCGCCGGCCAGCGTCCCATCCGCCTGCACGTCGAAGACGCGGATGTGGTTGTGGGCGCTGTCATTGATGAACAGGCGGCGTTCATCGCCCGTGAAGCAGAGGCCGTTCGGCCTGGCGAAATCGGCGACCAGCAGGGTCAGGCTTCCCGACACAGGGTCGAGCCGGTACACGCCCTGGACATCAAGCTCCTGCGGGCGCAGCAGGCCCACGCGCGGGTTGATGCGGCCGTAGGGCGGGTCGGTGAAGTAGATCGAGCCATCCGATTTCACAACCACATCATTGGGGCTGTTCAGTTCCTGGCCCTGGTAATGCGCGGCCAGGACTTCATAGCCGCTGCCATCCCGGTGCGAGCGGCTGAGGCGGCTGCTGGCGTGCTCGCAGGTGAGGATGCGGCCCTGGCGGTCGTAGGCATTGCCGTTGGCCTTGTGGCTGGGCTGCCGGAACAGCGCCACACCCTCCGCCTCGCTCCAGCGATACATCGCATCGCCGGGAATGTCGGAAAAAGTGAGATGGCGCTCGCCCGCGTGCCAGATCGGGCCTTCGGTAAATCCGAAACCCGTCGCCAACCGTTCCAACACGACCTCATTCAAAAAAGACATCATCATCTAACCACTGAACACTGACCACTGAATACTGAATACTGACCACTGACCACTGACCACTGACCACTGCCCTACTGCCCCAACGGCCTGCCGCCATCGACGGCCAGAATCGAGCCGGTCGTCATCGTCAGCAGGGCGGCGGCGGCCAGCACAGCCTCGGCCACCTCTGCGGGCGTGGCAAAACGATGCAGCGGCGTCTTCGCCATCTGCTCGGCCAGGATGTCCTGCGGCATGCGGGCGGCGTACTCGCCCCACACCCAGCCCGGCGAGACCGAAACCACCCGGATCGTGGGGGCCAGCGCCCGGCCCAGCGAGCGCGTCAGCGAATCCAGGGCCGCTTTCGAGGCGCAATAGGCCACATTGCTGCCCAGGCCGGTGACGCCCGCCACCGACGAGATGTTGACCACCACCCCACCCTCGCCGGCCGCCAGCAAGGGCCGCAAGGCGCGGATGCAGGCGAAGGCGCCGCGCCAGTTCACCCGGAAGATGCGGTCGATCAGCTCATCGTCGAGGGCGTCGAGGTCGGCGTGCGCCACCGGTTGGGTGACCCCGGCGTTGTTCACCAGCAGATCCAGGCGGCCAAAGCGATCCTCCACCAGCCGCGCCAGCCCGGCCAGGGCGGCGCTATCGTCCACCAGCGCCCGCACCGCCAGATGACCGGCGCCCTCCAGGCTGTTGGCCACGGCTTCGGCCTTCTCGGCGTCGCGTGAATACGTAAGCATGACCGACGCGCCGACTTCAGCCAGGCGGCGACAGATGGCCGAGCCGATGCCACCGCCGCCGCCTGTGACCACGGCCACCTTGCCCTGCATCGACAGGTTCAGATTCATGGCGTCTGCTCCCAGTAGGCGGCAAAGGGCGGCTGGGCCGGGCCGGCCAGGGCGTAGGCGGGCAGCCGGGCCGAGGTGCGGACGACCAGGGCGCCGGGAAGGAGGAGGGTGGTGGGCGAGGAGGCGGGTTTCTCCAGCCGCGAGAGCACGAGGTCGATGGTGGCGTTGACCATGCGATTGACCGGCGTGCGGATGGTGGTGAGCGAGTAGGAGGGCCAGGCCGCGGCGGGGATGTCGTCGAAGCCGAGGATCGAGACATCGTCGGGGACGCTCAAGCCGCACTCGTAGCGGGCGGCGTCCAGCGCGCCCAGGGCTTCACTATCGCTGGCGCAAAAAATGGCGTCGGGCCGGTCGTCGCGCCCCAGCAGACGCTTGGCCGCGGCAAAACCGGACTCGTAGGAATAATCTCCCGGCGCCACCAACACGTCGGTATAGCCCCGCTCGCGCAGCCGGTCGAGGAAGCCTTTCTTGCGGTCGATGTTGGTGGAGGCGTTGACCTTGCCCTCGATGAAGGCCAGGCGGTGGTGGCCGGCGTCGAGCAGCAGATTGGCCGCCAGCCGGCCGGCCTCGACATTGTCGGTGCAAACGGCATCCACCTGCGCGCCCAGGACATAGCGGTTGAAGAGCACGACCGGCGTGCCCAGGCGGGCGCACTCATCCGCCATCTGCGAGGAAAGCGTGGCCGAGGTGATGACCAGGGCATCGACGCGGTATTGCAGCACCAGATCGAGGAGGTTGTCGATGTCCCGGTCGGGCGTGGTGCTGAACAACAGCGTCTGCCGGCCCCGCTCCTGGAACGCCTGGATGAATTTCTCCAGCACGTAGGGGTGGAAGGGGCTGCTGATCCGGCCCATGACGATGCCGATGATGTTGGTGGTGCTGGTGATCAGGCTGCGGGCGATGGCGTCGGGTTTGTAGCCCAGTTCGTTGGCCGCGGTCAACACCCTGGCCCGTGCCTCTTCCGAGACGCTGGCCCCGGGCGTGAACACGCGGCTGACCGTCGATTGCGAGACGCCGGCCAGCCGGGCGACATCGTTGGAGGTGGCTCGTCGTGGTTGCATGGGCGGGGTGGGGGAGACGGGGAGAGGGAGAGACGGAGGGACGGAGAGAGGGAGGGAGGGGGGAGACGGAGGGAGGGGGGACGGAGGGAGGGGGAGAGTGTGTGCCTTCCAGCGCATCACTCAAAACGGGTCTGCATCCTCACACTTGGCACTTGACACATGGCACTTGACACTCAGTTTCCGCCATACCGGCGCAGGCGCAGGTCGCACTGTTCTTTGTGCCCCCAGAAGCGTTCGATGGCGCAGAGGCGCGAGCCGTACTCGCCCACCAGCACGCTGGCTTCGGGGCTGACCTGTTGGTAGGTGACGGTCTTGAGGAACTTGCCCACCCACAGACCGCCGGTATAGCGGGCGGCCTTCTTGGTGGGCAGGGTGTGGTTGGTGCCGATGACCTTGTCGCCGTAGGCCACATTGGTCTCCGGGCCGAGGAAGAGGGCGCCGTAGTTGGTCATGTGGTCGCGGAAGTAGCGCGGGTCTTCAGTCAGCACCTCCACATGCTCCGAGGCGATGCGGTCGGCTTCGGCCACCAGCTCCTCCACCGTGTCCACCAGGATCACCTGGCCATAATCGCGCCAGGAGACGCTGGCGATGTCGGCGGTGGGCAGCACCTGCAACTGCCGCTCGATATCCTGCAAGGTGGCGTCGGCCAGGGCCTCGTCGCTGGTGAGGAGGATGGCGGGCGAGGTGGGGCCGTGCTCGGCCTGGCCCAAGAGGTCGGTGGCGCACATCTCGGCGTCGGCGGTGTGGTCGGCGATGACCAGGATCTCCGTCGGCCCGGCCAGCAGGTCGATGCCCACCCGCCCGAACAACTGCCGTTTGGCGTCGGCCACGTAGGCATTGCCCGGCCCCACCAGCATGTCCACCGGCTGGATGCTCTCGGTGCCCAGGGCCATGGCCGCCACCGCCTGCACGCCGCCGAGGATGTAGATTTCGTCGGCTCCGCCCAGAGCCATGGCCGCCACCGTCGCCGCCGGCGGAGCGCCGTCGATGGGCGGGGTGCAGGCAATCACCCGCGGCACACCGGCCACCTTGGCGGTGACGATGCTCATGTGGGCCGAAGCCACCATGGGATAGCGACCGCCGGGCACATAACAGCCCACGCTGCCCACGGGGATGTTCTTGTGGCCGAGGAAGACGCCGGGCAGCGTCTCCACCTCGACATCCTGCAAGGCCGCGCGCTGCGCCTGGGCAAAGCGCCGCACCTGGGCCTGGGCGAACTTAATGTCTTCCAGGGTTTGAGCGGGGAGGCTGGCGATCAGGTCTTCGATCTCGACTGGGGAGAGGCGGAAATGGGGCGGCGACCAGTGGTCGAAACGAGCCGAAAGCTCGGCCACTGCCGCATCCCCGCGGGCTTCGACCTCGGCCAGGATGCCCTCGACCGTGGCCCGCACCCTGGCGTCGGCCTCTTTCGACGCCTGTTCGCTGATGCCGTGTTTGATGATCCGTACTGTCATGGTTCTGCTCCGAAGGCGGAATGGGAGAAAGGCAAAAATGGCGGCGTTCGCATCCCCAGATGCGAACGGGATCAATACGTCGAAGCCGACGCGCCCGGCGGCGCCGCTGGCGACGCCCCCGGCGGAGATCCCATCTCCTGCCGTGTGGCCGTCACCGCCTGGCGGGCGTAGGCCCCCAACATGCCGGAGTCGGTCATCACCGTCACGAAACGATAGCCCTTGGCAACGACCATGCGGGCGTAGTCGGGGCTGTTGGTGTGCAGCCCGGCCACCAGGCCATGCCGCCGCGTCGCCGCCAGGATGGCGTCGAGGGCCTCGATCATGACCGGCTCGTAGCTGTCCAGCCGCTGCGCCCCCCCCAGGCTCAGGCTCAGGTCTCCCGGCCCCACATACACGCCATCCAAACCGGGCGTGCTGCAGATGGCGTCGAGGTTGGCCAGGGCTGCGGCCGTCTCCACCATGGCCAGCGTGATCACCCTGGCGTTGGCCGTGCGGGCGTAGTCGCTGCCGTAAACCAGCCCGGCCCGCGTGGGGCCAAGACTGCGATAGCCCTGGGGAGGATAGCGACAGGCGCCGACGAAACGCTCCGCCTCCGCCCGCTCGTTCACCATCGGGCAGATGATGCCCAGGCAGCCGGCGTCGAGCAGGCGCATGATGATGCCCGGCTCGTTCCAGGGCGCGCGGGCCAGCGGCGTCACCCCGGCCCCGGCGATGGCCTGGATCATGGTCAGGGCCGTCTCGAAGCCGGCAAAGCCGTGCTCCAGGTCAATCGTCAGGCTGTCGAAGCCCTGATGGGCCATGACCTCAGCCGACCAGGAGCTGGGGATGTTCAGCCAGCCGTTGAGGGCGGCTTTGTCGTCCTGCCATAAGTCACGGAGATGAGTGAGCATCAGCGACCAAACCAGAAGGCATGAGGAGAAAGGGGTGTTGGGTACGTATGCAATATCTTACATGAGACCGGCTTTCGTGTCAAGACCGGCGTAGGGGCTAGAGGCGCCGCGCGCGGCGGTGCGTACAGCATAGAAACCCCCGGAAATCGAGAACCTGTTCCTTCGCTGTGTTCAGGACAAGCTCTGAGCGCAGCGAATGGATGCTTCACTGGTTGATCACTGCAACAACGTTGGCTGATCGACCCGTTCAGCATGACACGACGAGGCGATTCTTGCTCGGGCGACATACCGCCACGAGACATGTGGTACTCAGTAGAAAGGCCGCGACGGGCAGGCCATCGCCGGCGGCGGCAAGCATTGAACTCCCACCTTGTCTTTCCGAGCGGGTCGATCGGGCGCTCCCTCGCTTCGCGCAGCCAGCGAGGAATCCCCAAGCCCGAGAGAATTTGCCGCGCCATCGTGCAAACGTTGCAGCGGCAGCCCCGCCCGGTTGTGCTGGCCGGCCATTCCAGCACCGGGTACCCGCTGCAAGTCGCGGCCCCCACGTCGGCGGAGAAGATCGAGCGGTTGATCTTCCTCAACGCTTTCATCCTCCCCGAAGGCTTTGCCCAGTTCGACCTCGTCCCCCAGAGGCAGCGCAGGGCGCCTTGCTCGGCCGGCCGATGCGACCACAGCCTGAATTACGGCCCGCACCCATTGTCGGCGTACAGGCTCCTCCCTCTCACCCTGGCGCGGCAGGACAGAGCGACCCCGCTTGCATCTGGCCGTAAGAGCAAGCGTCGGCGCTTCCGCCTATCGCCTCACCGCCGGCAGATAGGTCACGGCCAGCGAAGCGGTCTCATCGCCGATCAGCAGCACGCCGCCGCTGTCGGCCCGCTGGCTGCCGCCCGCCTGCACGGTGACGCGCACGCCGCCGGCCGCGGGAGCGGTCTGCACGGTGTAGCCGGCGCCCGGCGTCAGCCCGGTGACCAGGTGGCGGGTCACGCCGGCCGGGGCGACGTAACTGAACTGCGCCGGGGCCGGGCCGAGATCGACCGGGAAGAGCACGGCCGTCCCGCGCACGGCCGCGCCCTCGAACGCCGCCTCCTCGCTGCGGATGAGCGCAGCGGGATCGGCGCTGGCGCCGGCGTCCGCGCCTTGCAGCACGTGCAGGAAGCGCACGGCCTGGGGGTTGCCCGGCGCATCGACGCGCAGCCGCACCTTCATCGGGTCGTTGGCGGCGGCCGTGTCCTCGATGTGTTGCTCGTTGGTGTTCACCGCCGTCAGCGCGGCGTTGGCAGGCAGCAGGGCGGTGACGAACAACTGCTGGCCGGTCGCGGTCTGCATGGCCGCGCGGTTGCCGTCGATCGTCGCCGGCGCCGGCAGTTGCAGCCACCAGCGTTTGAAGCGATTCGTTTTCGCGGTCGCGGCGCGGTCGTAGACGACGATGTGATCCGGTTCGAGCCAGACCAGGGCGCGGCTGGCGTGGGTCACGTCGCTGGCGCTTTCGTTCGGCGCATTGTAGAGGTTGGTGGCGTCGCCCAGGGCGTAGGTGTAGGACGCGGCGGCGCTGTGGGCCAGCCACAGCGGATCGCCCGCCGACACGTAGTTCCACTGCGAACCGCGCCGCCAGAGGTCGATCCGCCAGTCGTCGTCCTCGCGGTCGGCCGGGCGATCGTTTTCGATGGCCACAGCGTTGTAGAACTCGGAACTGGCGATGCCCTCGGCGATGTCGGCATAGCCCACCCGCCCTTTGGTCAGCCACTCGCCCCCGCGATAGAAGGCGAAATGATTGCCATCGGCCATCTGGTGATCGATCGAGTTCCAACTCAGGCTGAAGGTGAGCCAGGCGGCGTCCTCGCCCCAGCCGCTGCGGCTGAAGAGGCGATTCAGCCCCGGCGCCAGGTAGTCGGGGGCCAGGGCCGGACGCGGGTCGGTGGCGGGCGCGGCGGCCGGGTCGTAGAGCATGAAGTAGAGGATTGCCTCGCGGAAGTCGTTGGGATTGCGCACGCGCTCGGCCAGCAGCTCGGCGCCGCCGGGCGCGGTGTGCGTTTGCAGCCAGCGCACGGTGTTCAGCCGGGCCGCATCGCCGGCGACGAGGTCATAGAGGCCGATGGGCGCGAAGGCGCTGATGAAATCGGGCAGATGGTAGGTCTGGCCGTCGCCGTAGAAGGCCGGCTGGTAGAGGGTTCCACCCTCCTCACGCGCCGCCGGGGCCGGGCTGAGCGAGTGCAGATAGCCGGTCAGGCTCTGGCTCCAGAAGGGGTTGGCGGCCAGGGTGGCGGCCGCGGGGTAGCTGGCGCCGGACGTGTGCAACGCCAACAGGAATTGGGTGACGTAGCCGATGGTCTGCGGGCTGTATTCCAGCCCCTCGGGCAGCAGCCCGCCGCGGCTGTCGTGGCGGGTCAGGTGCTCGAAGATGTAGAGATAGGCGCCGATCGCGTTGTTCAGGTACGCGGCCAGGCTGCCATCCGCATCATCGGCGGGGTCGAGCGCCAGCGCCATCAGCCCCAGGTTGCGCATGTGGGCGGCGTAGTAGTTGTTGGCGCTGAAGCGCACCTGCTGTGGGTCGGCCAGCAGCGCCGGATCGTCCATCAGCCCCACCGGCTCCGGGTGATGGTAGCCGCGGGTGATCACCTCGCCCGACCAGCGCAGGAAGACCTTGCGGATGGTGGCCTTGTCCGCGGCGCTGAGCGAGGGGTAGATCCAGTCCACGGTCAGCGGGAAGGCCTCGCCGTGGTAGCGGATGCGGTCGCGGTCTTCGGTGGCGAAGTCGGGGTGGCGGAAGGGCGGGTATTGCTGCGAGCCGTTGCAGGTGTAGTTCTCGGCGCTCGCCGGGCCTTTGGCGGCTTCGTTCATGACGTGCATGAGCAGGGAGCGGGCGCGGGCGGCGTAGTCGGCGCGGGCGGCGGCGTCGTTCTCGACCAGCGAGAGGAAGGCGAACAGCTCGGCGTACATCTCGGTGGGATACTCCTCATAGCCGACATTGCCGCAGTCCTGGTCAGGGACGCGGTTTTCGTCCATGTCCTGCACCGCCCGTGCGGCCAGCAAGGCCAGCCCGTCGCGGTAGAGCGGGTTGCTGGCGCTGGCCCAGGCGCGCAGCCGCGGCAGGTCGGCGGCGGTGAGCCACAGCCGCGGGTGGCCGGCGGCGGTGGCGTCGCCCGTCGCCGGCGCCGGCGGCGCCTCGTCCGGCTCGGTGGCGGCGCGCGTCGGCTGGCCGCCCAGACAGGCGGTCAAGAAGAGGAGGATGAGGAGGGCGACGATGCGGGGCATGAGAAGGGGCTTCCTCATCACATCGGCGCCGCAATGGTGATGGTGGGGTCGTATTCGATGGTCTGAACCGTCGTGGATTGGACGCCCCCGGCCTCGCCCACCACTTCCTGCTTCACGGGCACCCCGCGCCTGGCGCTGACCCACAGCTTGACCGCGCTGACGACCTGGCTGCCCGACCCCAGGTCGGTGGTCGAGGTGTAGGTGTAGACGTTGGTCGGCTCACCGTCCACCGTATCCGTCCCGGCCGTCCCGGCCTTGCTGATCGTGCCGATGAGTTGATCGACCGCAAGCGCCGGAAAGGCCGATTGCAGCATCTCCTTGCCCGATACCGGCAACACCGACCAGGCGCCGTCGCGCTTGCTCCAGACGGCGTCGCCGATGACGATGGTCTCGCTCTCGAAGCTGGCGGTCGTCATCATGGTGTGCAGCTTGTCCGGCGGGATCATCTCGCCCACCAGGTTGATCGTGTCGCTGCCGGCGACGATGGTGGTCTTGGTGCGATAGGGGCCGGCCTGGAGCAGGGCCTGGAGGGCGGCGACAATGGCATCCTGCGGGCTGCCAACCGGCGCCGGAACCGCGGTCGGCGCGGGGGTCGCTGTCGCTGCGGGGGCAGCGGTGGGAGCAACGGTCGGCGCGGGGGCCGTGGTGGCGGCGGGGGCGGATGTGGCTGCCGGCGCGGCGGGGGCGGTGGTCGCCGCCGGCGCAGAGGTGGGCGCGGCGGGGCTGCCGCCACATGCGGCCAGCAACAGGGTCAGGACGAACAGAGCGACGAGCAGAGGTTTCATCGAGAGAGCTCCTGGGTGGATGGGAAGAGAATGTGCGGTGGGAAATTGCGGCGCTTGAGGGTTGGGCCGGCATCGTACAGGCCAGGAGCAAGTGTAGCATAGAAAGCATTCCCATTTGTCCGGCGTGTAGGAGACCATCTACCAGACCTCCTGGCCGGCAGGCGCGCCCCAATCGACTTCGGCCGGCTCAAGGTCAGGTGGGAGGGCGGCTACCAGGGTCGCGATATCGAAACGGCCATGGACGCTCGCTGCTGGTTCGATGATGATCTTGCCGTCGGCCACGGTGATGTTGACTTTGTCATTGGTCAGCAAGGACACCGCCGCTTCACTCCCTCACGCCCACCGGGTCAGGATCGCCTCACGATCGAAGATGCGCACCGCCAGCCACGACAGGATGACATCGAGCACAAGGGCGAGGAGGGCGAAGACGAAGACCAGCGCCTGGCTGAGGTAGAACCAGCCGATGACCTGGCCGAAGAAGACGATGAGGATGGGAAAGACGACCAGCGAGGCGATCTGCTGGGCCACGCGCGGGTCGGTGCTGCGCGACGAGACCATGATCGCCAGGTTGACCGAGAGCACCGCCAGCACGGGGCCGAGGATGAAAACGGCGACCAGCCAGCGGGCCTCGAACAGACGGGCGAAGACAGCCGGGTCGGAGATGATCAGCCGGGCGCCGAGGGCGAAGACGCCGAAGGCCAGCCAGGTGGAGGCGATGGCCGGCAGAGTGGCGGCCAGGTTCTTGCCCAGCAGCAGGTCGCCGGTGCTGATCGGGGTGGCCAGCAGCGGTTCGAGCGTGCGCTGCGTCTTCTCGCCGACGATGGTGTAGGGGGCGATGGTGGCGGGGATCAGCAGCGGCAGCATCATGAACAGGACGATGAACTGGCTGGCGATGAAGACCTGGGTGCAGGCGCCGGAACTCAGTCCCTGGCAGAACTGCGCCATCTGCGGCGGCAGGGCGCTGGCCGCCTCATCGACGGCGCCTTCATAGCCGCCGGTGGACCAGAGGATGACCAGAGGCAGAGCGGCGAAGATGATGGGCAGGAATAGCACCGAGAGGACGATGAGGGTGTCCTTGTAGAGTTCGGCCCATTCTTTGCGCACGATGGCGCTGATGTCGCGTAGGTTCATTGGTTAGACCCAGGTGGCTTTGGAAACACTGCCTCGAAGGACGAAGGACAAATGACGATGGACGAAGCGGATCGGCTGGAGGGAGGATCCACTGCCATCCGTCATCCGCCCTGGCGCATGAGCTGGAGATAGACATCCTCGAGCGAGTGGCGCAACTCGCCCACGAACTGCACATCGGCCCCGGCAGCCACCAGGGCGCGAATGATGTCGGGGTTGGTGCGGTCGGGGTCGCCGAGACGCACCAGCAACCGGTTGTCGATGGCTTCGGCGCTCTGGACATCGGGCAGGGCGGCGATCTGGGCGGGCAGGGCGGGCGGCAGGGCGCGGAGATGGTAGACGACCTGGCGACCGAAGATGCGCCGGCGCAGGTTGGCGGGCGTATCCACCACCAGCAGCCGGGTCTTGAACACGGCCACGCGGTCGCACAACCGCTCGGCCTCGTCCAGGTTGTGGGTGCAGAGGAAGATGGTGCGGCCCTGCCCGCGCAGCCCATCGATGGCATCGCGCACCAGGGCGGCAGCTTCGGGGTCCAGCCCGGCGGTAGGTTCGTCCAAGAAGAGCAAGGCGGGTTCGTGCAACAAAGCTCGCGCCAGGGCCAGCTTCTGCCGCATCCCCTTGGAGAAGGACCCCACCTCATCCTCCCGCCGCTCCCACAGCCCCAACAGGCGCAGATACTTCTCGACCTGCCCCTCCAGGTCTTCGCTGCCGTAGAAGCCGCCAAAGAAGCTCAGGTTCTGGCTGGCGCTCAGGCGGTCGTACATCCCTGGCGTCTCGGTCAGCAGGCCTACGCTGCGCCGGATGCCCGTGCTCTCGCGGCCGACTGTATAGCCGTTGACCACGGCGCTGCCGCTGCTGGGGCGGATGAGGCAGGCCAGGAGGCGGATGGTGGTCGTTTTGCCGGCGCCGTTTGGGCCCAGGAAGCCAAAGACTTCGCCCCGCCCGACATCCAGGCTGAGGTCATCGACGGCCGTCAGGGGGCCGCCCTCTTTGCGGGCGAAGGTGCGGGTGAGGTGTTCGGTGTGGATCATGTGCGTGATGCGTGGGTGCGTGTTCCGTGCGTCGGCGGAGTTCCGTGTTGCGTGGTGCGTGTTCCCTGCGTCGGCGGGGTTCGCCCCCTACGTGCGCAGGTCGCCGCCATCAGGGGTCGGCGGGGGGATAGGGATCGACTGCGCCGAGGGAGGCTGCGCGGCGCGTCCGGGTTGATCACGCAGGGCGAAGATCACGCCCAACGCGGCCAGGGCAAACAGCGCCAACAGCCCCTCGGCGGCCAGCGGCCCCCAGCGCGTCAGGACATAGACCGCCACCGTGTTGCCGGCCCAATGCCAGAGGATGGCGAAACCAAGCCAGCGCCACTGCCGGCGTAAAAAGACCTGCATCACTAACACCGCCAGTGCCAGATGGGTGATGAGGGCAAAGACGCGCTCGACCGCGCCCAACAGACTCATATACCACGGCGCCGTCCAGTAGGCGCTCAATTGCGACTGCACGGCGGCCAATTGTTCGGCAGGTAGCGTGGAGAGCAGGGCCGGGTTGTCTCGTAGTAGCACCAGGTTCACATAGGCGATGGCGGCCAGCAGCCCGGTGATGATGGCCTCGATCCCGCCCCACCCCGCCCCGAACATCAGGGCCGCATCCCGCGACCGCGCCTCTTTGAGCGCGAACCTGAGCATGAGATAGCGCATCGGCTCCTCGCAGATGGCCGCGGTCAGGCCCAGGACGACGGGGTTGAACAACGGCTGCCAGCCTTCGGGCGGCGCCGGCAGCAATCCCTGCCGGAAGGCCAGGGTGAGGCCGGCGTTGAGGGGGATGTGAAAGACCTGCGAAAGGACGAAGCCGATGGCGCCGACGAGGAAGAAGCGCCAGGGTTGGGTCAGCCGCCGGGCCAGGAACCAACCCAGGGCCAGCGGCATCAGCAGCATCAAGGTAAAGTTCAGGGCATAGGTAACGTAGAGCACGATATCCTCGCAGCGAATGCGTCGAGCGTTGTTTGGGCGATTATAGCACGTTAGCGTTAAGATGCACGATTGGACACCCGCCCACAAAGAGGTGCAATGGCCAAACTCCCTCCTCCCCCGCCTGCCTTGCCGCCCACCCACCAGCCTGCCCGACCTTCCCGCTGGCCGCAGACCTTTCGCTCGCTGCGGCACCGCAACTACCGGCTGTGGTTCTTCGGCCAGGGACTTTCGCTCATCGGCACCTGGATGCAGACCGTGGCCCAGCAGGTGCTCCTCTATCGCCTGACCGGTTCTGCCGCCGCCCTCGGTCTGGCCAGCTTCATCGGCCTCATCCCCCTGGCGCCGCTGGCGCTGTGGGGCGGGTCGATGGCCGACCGCTTCCCCAAACGCCGGGTGTTGCTGATCACCCAGGCGGCCATGCTGGCCCAGGCGCTGGCGCTGGCCGTGCTGACCTTCAGCGATGCCGTGCAGGTGTGGCAGGTGTATGTGCTGACGCTGGCCCTGGGTGCGGTGCAGGCCATCGATATCCCCGTGCGGTTGGCCTTTACCTCCGAGATGGTGGATGCCACGGGGGATCAGCGAGCGAGCCGGGAGGATCTGACCAACGCCATCGGCCTGAATGCGGCCATCTTCAACGCTGCCCGGGCAGTGGGGCCGGCCCTGGCCGGCCTGACCGTGGCGGCGGTGGGCGAGAGCGCGGCCTTCTTCATGAATGGGCTGAGTTTCATCCCCGTCATCGTCAGCCTGCTGTTGATGCGCGGGCTGCCTGCCGCCGAACGAAGCTCGCTTGGCGCCGGCGGCGTCGCTCATCACACGGCGGCCGGGGTTCGGTTCGTCATCCAGCAGCGCACCCTGTTGATCCTGGTCAGTCTGGTGGCGGTCAGCGCCCTGCTGGCCATGCCCTTCAACACACTCATGCCCGTTTTCGCCAGCGAAACCCTCAACCAATCGGCCCAACCGGTGGTGGAGGCGCTTTGTTCGCGCTGGTTAAGCTGCCAGACGCCCGCCGCCCTGCCGCTGGGGATGTTGCTTTCGGTGGTGGGGGTGGGGGCGCTGGTGGGGGCGCTTTCGGTGGCCTCGTTGCCAGCCCAGGCCCGCCGCGGGCGCATGCTCACCATCGGCAACCTGGTCTTTCCGCTCATCCTGCTCGCCTTTGCGCTGACCGATTCCTTTGCGCTGGCGCTGCTGTTGATGTTCGGCGCCGGCGTCAGTTTCGTCTGGCAGAATGCGCTGGCGAACACGCTGATCCAGATCCACACGCCCGACCGCTTGCGCGGGCGCGTGCTCAGCCTTTATTCGTTCACGTTTCAGGGGATGATGCGGGTGGGGAGTTTGCAGGCCGGGTTCATGGCCGACCGCCTGGGCGCAGGGCTGGCGCTGGGGATGGGCGCGGCCGTGGCCCTGGTCTATGGCCTCTACATGGCTGTCCGCTATCCGGCGGTGCGCGAGTTGGCGTGAGCGGGTGGCAGGTGCGGCGCCATAGGTGCGACGCACTTCCAAAGTGCGTCGCACCTGATGCTCGTCACGAGCACCCAATTTTGCACCGCTCCCCCCCTCGCTGCTGATGGTTCAAGCATCATGATGTGCTATACTGGTGGCAGAGAAGTCAATTGCACCACGGAGATAGACATTGATGGCAACCTCCCTTGTTCTGGATATTTCGGATGACCTGGCAGAGCAGCTGCGACCGGTTGGCGACCGCCTGACGCGCATCCTGGAATTGGGTTTGCGCGAATATCGCGCTTCGAGCGAGAATGGCTTCAAGGGCATGGCCGAGGTGTTGGAGTTTCTTGCCACCTTGCCTGCACCCGAAGACATCCTGGCCTTGCACCCAGCCGCTTCACTGCAAACGCGCATCAGTTATCTGCTGGATAGAAACCGGACGCCAGGGTTGACGCCTGCCGAAGCGAGCGAGTGGGAACAGTATCAGTATCTGGAGCATTTGGTGCGCATGGCCAAACTCAATGCGCATCTCAAGCTAGAGCACGCCTGACGATGGCATGAGCGACTCGTACATCCCGGCAGGGTTGCGGCGATTGGTGATCGAACGGGCGGGGAATCGTTGCGAATATTGTCTCATGCCGGAAAGGTTCACCTTCGCCCGACACGAGATCGATCATGTTGTGGCTGTGAAACATGGCGGCAGAACTGCCGCGGACAACCTTGCGCTGTCGTGCACGCTATGCAACAAGCTCAAGGGGAGCGACATCAGCACTATCGATCCTGCAACCGGCTTGATGGCCCCTCTCTTTCATCCGCGCCTGAATCAATGGTCCGATCATTTTCGACTGGACGGCGCACGGATCGAGCCGCAGACCGCCACCGGGCGTGCAACCACCCGCCTGCTTCAATTCAATCGCGCGGATCGTATCGCCGAGCGCGAGTTGCTCATCTTGGCCGGGGTGCTGAGGCCGTAGGTGCGACGCACGGCAACCTGCGGTTGCTTGGAGGTGCATCGCACCTTTCTTTACGAGTTAGCGCTGCATCAGGGGCAGGTACAGGGGTGCGACCGGGCCGGCAATGCCGCCGGGGATGGTGAGCGTGGTCAGGCCGCCGCCTTCTTGCTGGCGCTGGGGAGCGCTGGCCGCCACGATGAAGCTGGCGGTAACGGCGGGGTTGTCGCCAGCCTGGATGTCGTACACGCCGTCATCCGCCGCCGACGTGTCGAGGAAGATCAGGAATTCACCGGTGGTAGCGTACTTGGGAATCGTGCCCAGGGCAACGCCGTTCACCGTCAGCTCTTTGGCCGGCCAGCCGGCGCCGCTGAGGGTGAGGATGCTGCCGCGCGCGCCGATGGTGTAGTTCAGCGACAATTGCGGTGGCAAGGGGCCAGCGCTCACATCCATCGGGAGGGGGGTCTGCCGCATCGCGAACTGGCCCAGCGCGCCATACATGTTCCAGCCCCAGCACTTGGGCCGCCCGTTGCCGACCAGGGTGCAGGTATGACTCCCCCCTGCCGCCACGGCCGTGACGCCGCTGCTCATGCCCATCACATCGTGGGGCGTCGAACTGTTGGCGACCGTGCCGTCGCCTAGCTCACCATACCCATTGTAACCCCAGCACTTCACCCCGCCGCCAACCAGGGCGCAGGTGTGCCCACCATTTGCCGCCAACGCCGTAACCCCACTGGTCAAGCCAACGACATCCACCGGTTTATCACGGCTCATGGTCGTGCCGTCGCCCAGTTCCCCAAGCAAGTTCCTTCCCCAGCATTTGACGCCGCCCGCACTGGTGAGGGCGCAACTGTGATCGCCGCCCAGCGCCAGCGCCACGACGCCGCTCAAACCGATGACGTCCACCGGCGCTCTGCGATCCGTGGTCGTGCCATCGCCCGCCTGACCAAAATAGTTGTTTCCCCAACACTTCACCCCACCGCCCGTCGTAAGGGCGCAGGTGTGCAGGCTTCCGCCCGCCACCGCCGCCACCCCGCTGGATAGACCCACCACGTCCACCGGCTTGCGCCGCAACGGCGCCGTCGAGTCTTCGCCCAACTGCCCGTGCGTGTTCCTTCCCCAGCATTTGAGGCCACCACCGTCAGTGACGGCGCAGGAGTGGTTTCCGCCGGCCCCCACCGACTTCACGCCGCTGGTCAGTCCGAAGACATCGCCCGGCGTCAGGCTGGCGTCTATCTTGCCGTTGCCCAGTTCGCCGGTTCCGTTTTGGCCCCAACACTTGACCCCGCCAGCGTCGGTGACGGCGCAATTGTGAGCTCCGCCGGCGGCCAGGACTTTGACGCCGCTCAACCTGGCCGCACAGCCGGCCGCGCCACCGGCGCACACATCCACCGGCATGGCAGAGTCGAGAGTCGTGCCATTGCCCAACGCGCCGCTCAAGTTCCATCCCCAGCACTTCACCCCGCCGCCATCGGTAAGAGCGCACGTATGCGAAGAGCCCCCCGCCAGCGCTGCCAGCCCACCCGTGAGGCCCATTACATCCACGGGCGCCGCCCGAACCTTGAACCAATCGACGCCCAGTTGGCCCCAGTAGTTTGCCCCCCAGCACTTGACCCCGCCGCTTCGCGTGAGGGCGCAGGCGTGCACCTGCCCCACTCCCAGCGCCACCGCATCGTTGCCCAGGCCCAACACATCCACGGGCGTTGAGTGGTTGGTGGCCGTGCCATCGCCCAATTGCCCGTAGGTGTTCAGCCCCCAGCATTTGACCCAGCCTTCGGTGGTGAGCGCGCAGATATGGCCGGGTTCATCGTTGAAGGCATCGCCGGTGGCGACCGCCGCCACGCCACTGCTCAGACCGATCACATCGACCGGCGTTTGGCTATCCGTGGTGGTGCCGTTGCCCAACTGCCCGAACTTGTTGAATCCCCAGCATTTCACGCCACCGCCCGTGGTCAGGACGCAAGTGTTGCGGCCGCCAGCGCTAACAGCAGCGATGCCGCTGCTCAGCCCGCTCACGTCCACCGGAGTGGTGCGGTCGGTGGTGGTGCCATCGCCCAAGGCACCGTTCTCATTCCAGCCCCAGCACTTGACGGCGCCAGCGTTGGTGACGGCGCAACTATGCTTGTAGCCAGTCGACACGGCAATGACGCCGCTGCCCAAACCAGCGACGGCAGTGGGCTTGGTTCGCGTCACGTTGGTGCCATCGCCCACCTGGCCTTTCTCATTCGAGCCCCAGCAATAGGCGCCACCATTGATCACGGCGCAAGCGTGGTACCCTCCTGCCGCCACCGCCGTAGCAGGCCCAGGCATATTGACCACACTTCTCGGCTTGTAAACTGTCTCCGAGGGCGGAACGCCGATGCCCAGTTGGCCAGAGTCGTTGTAGCCCCAGCACTTCAGGCTACCATCACCGAGAAGGGCACAGGAATGACCGCCACCGGCTACCACCGCCGTGATGGTATCGGAAGCAAGATCGGCCACGTCCTGAGGAACGTAGCGGTCTATGCCCATCCCGCCAGCACCATCGCCCACCTGCCCCACCCAGTCGTTGCCCCAGCACTTCACGGCGCCGCTGGTGGTGAGCACGCAGTTGTGGCCGGACCCCACCGAGAGCTTGGCAACGTTCAGCAGGGGCGGGACGGAGACGGTGTTCAGCCCGGATAGGGGAGTCTGGTCAGGTTCTTGGAGAGCGTTTTCGGGAACATCGGTCGATTGAGCGCTGGCGACCGGCGAGACGCACAGGCTCAGCGCCATCGCCAACGCCAACAACAAAGAAATGGCGGAAATACGTTGCGTTTTCATGGCTTTTCCTGCGCTGTGGCGGGCGCACCCGGCGGCTGCTGGAGCGAGCCGCATGCGTGGATGGGAGGCCGCTCAGACTTCGGGTTTTTACGGAAAACCCGAAGTCTCATTTGTTCCAGGGTAGCGCACGGGTATCAAAAAATCATCAAAAATCGCCGGGTGCGGCGCACCTCTTGTCTCCATTTGTGCGAGACTGCGTCGCCCCCAAACGACTCCTGCCCACCAGCCCCTCCCGCTTTGCACGACTACCGCGTGCTACCTTTCGCTCTCCGCCAACAATCCGCTCATGTCCAGTGTCCGCTGGCTCCATGCCTGCGCGCCACGACTTAACTGTTGGCGCCAGGCCGGATCAGAAAAGCGCTCCCCCAACTGCGCTCGCCACGTCACCAGGCCGCGCTGCAATTCCAAGAGCACGATCTGGGTTTCGAGATCGCAATCGGGCGCACACCATTCGATCAAATGCGCCGCCTCGCGCACCAAAGACGCCACAGCCGCCAAATTCGCCTGGTTACGAGAGAATGAGGCAATGCGCGCCATATCAGCAGCCAGCCCACCCAAACGCATGGGGATCGGTTCGCGCATGTAGCGGGCGCGGATGTGCGCAAGGTCGTTCATTCTGCGGCAATTTCCCCCAGCAGACGCCAGACGATCGCTTCGACCTGCGTGCCGATGATCGGATCGAGGATGATCATGCTGGCATTGCGCAAACGAGGACGTATATTGATCAGCGCTTCCAACTGCACTTCCTGGGTCTCCGGCAGCCAGTCAGCGCCCCAAACATCTTCCTGACGACTGCCATCGTCCAGTACCATGTGCGGCGTCGCTCGTTCGCGCACAATGTGCATGAGCATGTCAGTCATGCCCACATTGTACCACGGCCCTCCACTCGCCCCGCACTCGAATTATCTCCGATCTCCGAACTCTGAGGATTTGTCGCCCACCCCAAACCTGCGCACGAACTCCTCCACCCCCGCCCAATCCTGCACCGCTGCCCGCTCGCCGCTGGGCAGGTGCTCGATCCAGCCCCGCCAGCGCAGACCGGACTCGCTCCATTCCTGCCACAAGCGCAGGACGAACGTGTACGCGGCGGGAAGGGTGGGTGGTTGGGACATGGCCGGGTGCAGCCTCGTGGCCGGACGAAAGCAGTGACGTCCGGGGCCGAGGCGTCCGGCCCAGGCCCCGAACTTGTCCACACAGCACCCCGCAACGGGGCGGCGCCCTCTCGCCAGTGACGCCGGCGCCATGTCGACGCCCAAAGCATCGCGCCGGAGAATCAAAAAATCATCAAAAGCGCCGGCGGCAAGCCTGTCGCCGGCGCGCGGCGCGCCGTTTGCGTCCATGCTCGTGCGCTGGCTGCATAGGGTCAGCGTCTTCGTCTGGCGCGAGATTGAACGGTCATCGGCGTTCGGCTATACTGGACGGGTCAAACCCTTGACTACTCGCATCCCCCAGCTCAAAGAGGAGCCACTGTGCCTTACAAGGTCTTTTTCGTCGAAGATGAGATCGTGGCCCGCGAAGGCATCCGCGACAACGTGGACTGGAAAGCCCACGGCTTTGAGTTCTGTGGAGAAGCCCCCGACGGTGAGATGGCGCTGCCGCTGCTACAGGCGCTCAGACCCGATATCCTGATCACCGACATCCGCATGCCGTTCATGGATGGCCTGGAACTCAGCCGGATCGTCCGCGAGCGCCTGCCCAAGACCAAGGTCATCATCCTCAGCGGCCACGATGAGTTTGAGTACGCGCAGCAAGCGATCAAGCTGGGGGTATCGGAATATATGCTCAAACCGGTCTCGGTGCAGGACTTGCACCTGGTGTTGCAAAAGGTGGCAGCAGAACTGGACCGGGAGCGGATCGAGCAGGTGGCCTTGCAAAGGCTGCGCGAGCAGGCCGAGGAAAGCCGGGCCGCGCTCAAAGAGCGTTTTCTGCTCAGGCTACTCACCGGGGTCGCCTCTTCCGCCGAGGCCATCGAGAAAAGCGGGATGCTCGGCATCGACCTGATCGCCCGCTGTTACCTTGTCGTCCTGATCAGGATCGAACCTGCGCAAAGCGCGGAAACGTTCGACTTTCAGCGCTGCCAGCGTGTGCAGCAGATGCTGGCGGGCATGGTCGAGGACAATCCGGATGTCTTCTTGTTGACAAAGGATATGGATGAGCTGGTGCTCCTGATGAAGGGGAACTCGGCCGAGAATCTGTATGAAGACAGAGAGCTGCTCATCGCGCGCGCCGGGCCCGAAGCGCGTCGTTACGGCTGTGAGTTGATTGTCAGGTCGGGCGCGCCCCAGCAACGGATCACGGATATCCAGCGGTCTTTCGGCGAAGCGACTGATGGCATCCGATCCGCCTCCGGCTGGCACGGCGGCGCCTTCAGATTCGACAAGTCCGAGCTGCTCAAAGTCGGCAAGTCCGAGATCGAAGACTATCTGCGATCGGGAACAGTGGAGGGTTTGGATGCCTTGTTCGAAACCGTGGTGCATCCCTTGGGTGAAAATGCGCTCGGGTCGCCCGTCGTCAGGGCCGTCATCTTCACCGACATCGTCATGGCAGCCGCGAAGTTCGTGGATGAACTCGGCGGAGACGTTGGCGCCATGTTCCCGGAACTGGACAACCTGGAAACCGCTCTGACCAGCATCGGCGCCACAGAGCAGTTGCGGTCCGGCGCCCGTGACATCTTGAGCCGGGCGCTGGGGTTCAGAGACCGCCAGGTATCCAGCCAATACGCCGGCGTCATCAGGCAGGCGCAAGACTTTATCTCCCGCCGGTACATGGACCCCGAATTGTCTCTCAACAACGTGGCTGCCCAGGTAAACCTCAGCCCCTCCCATTTCAGCGCCATCTTTAGCCAGGAAACCGGCCGTACGTTCAAGGAATACTTGACCGAAACCCGGATCAAAAGGGCCAAGGAAATGCTGCGGATGACGACGATGAAGGTGTTCGAGATCGGTTACCAGGTCGGATACAGCGACCCGCACTATTTCAGCCATGTTTTCCATAAATACACCGGTCTGACGCCCGTTGAGTTCAGGTTGCAGGCTCAGATAGGGTAGCGAGGTGACACCATGCCAATGTATCTGTCCGTGCGGACGAAAATCCTGCTTTCACTGTGCATCGTGATCTTGATCATGAGCGTCACCAATGTCGCCCTGGTGTTGCAGGTATTGAGCTACGGCCGCCAGTATGACGCCATCATCGCCAACATCACCACGGCCAACAGCATCAGCGGGCATATCAAACCTGAGATCGATACGGAAATGTGGCGGATCGTGGCCGGCAAGATCGACTTCGACGCCGGCAAACAGTACGACATCATCAACGATGTGAATGCCAAGGTGCAACAGATGACGGCCAACACCACCTCGCCGCGGGCCAGGATCAAGCTAGAAGGAATCTTGAGGACCATGTTGACACTTACACAGGATGTCAACCGGATGGGCCAGCAGATCGCGGCCGGCAGCACTACGGCCGAGAATGAGGCAGTGTTGGAGGACATTCGCTTTGTCTCCGACGTGGTGGAACAGGTGGTGCAGGATTACGCCCTGTTCGAAGTGCAGCGAACCAGCAACCAGTATCAGCAAATCCGGGCCGGTTTCACACGTTGGGGCATCCTCTATTCCGTGCTGATGGCCGGCGCCATCGTCTTTTCGGTGCTGGCCGCCTGGCGTATTTCCAGAAGCATCTACATCCCGATTCAGAAGCTTCATGATATGACCAGCACCATCACCAAGAATGACTTGCAGGCGCTGGTGACGCACGACAACGTCGATGAGATCACCGAACTGGGCATCAGCTTCAATATCATGGTCGGCAGAATCAGAGATCTGCTCGATGCGAAGGTCAGGGAACAGGAGAACCTGAAAAAAGCCGAGTTGCGGGCCTTGCAAGCGCAGATCAATCCCCACTTTCTCTATAACACGTTGGACGCCATCATTTGGATGGCAGAGTCGAAGCGAACGGACGATGTGATCGAGATCGTCAGGGCGTTGTCGAATTTCTTCAGGATCAGTCTCAGCAAGGGCAGAGATTGGATCACCATTGGCGAGGAAATCGAACGAACCCGCAGCTATCTGACCATTCAGAAGATGCGTTATCACGATATTGTGGATTATCAGATCGAACAAGACGACGGCGTAGCAGGCTATAGCGTCCTGAAATTGATCCTGCAACCGTTGGTCGAGAATGCACTGTATCACGGTGTCAAGAACAAACGGCGGGGCGGAACGATCGTGGTGCGAGCCAAACCGTGGAACGAGAACGACATTCTGCTCCAGGTCGAGGACAACGGTATCGGCTTTACCCCGGAGAGGTTGGCGCACCTACAGGCGGAACTCAATGACGAATCCGGGGAAATCAAACTGGAAAGCGGGTTTGGCATAGGCAATGTCCACAAACGAATCCGCCTCTATTATGGCAAGCAGTACGGGGTTTCGATTCAGAGCGAGTATCAGGTAGGCACATGCGTATCGATCCTCATTCCAGCACGTTGCGGTGAAGTGGAAGGAGACGGCCCATGAAGCGGTGGCAACTCTTTGTTCGGCTGCTGATGGCCGCAATGGTGATCGGTTTGGTAGGGTGCCAGGGCAGCGTCCCCGCTCCGCCCCCACAACCTGCTGCCACGATCGACGCCAAACCCAAGAAAACCTATGCCGACCTCATCGTTGGCTACGTGCAGCTCGGCGCCGAAAGCGAGTGGCGTTCCGCCAACACGGCTTCGGTCAAGGAGGCGGCGGAAGCGGCAGGGGTCGAGCTACGATTCTCGGACGCGCAGCAGAAGCAGGAAAACCAAATCAAGGCCATCCGTTCGCTGATTGCCCAAAGGGTGGATGTGATCGGGGTGGCGCCGTTGACTGAGACAGGCTGGACGGAAGTTTTTCAAGAAGCCAAGGATGCCGGCATTCCGATCATCCTCGTCGACCGTCGCGCCGATGTCGCACCCGACCTTTATGTAACACTGATGGGGTCTGACTTTATGGAAGAAGGTCGCAAAGCTGCCCGCATTATGGCGGATCTGACTGGCGGCGAGGCCAACATTGTCGAACTGGTGGGTACGATCGATTCTGCGCCCGCCAACGACCGCTATAAGGGTTTCAGAGAGGTGATGAAGGACTATCCGGGCATGAAGATCATCGCTTCGCGCAGCGGCGATTTCACCGTCGCCCAGGGCAGAGAAGTCATGGAAGCATTTTTGCAGGAGCATGGCGATGCCATTACTGCCGTCTATGCCCACAACGACGACATGGCGCTGGGAGCGATCAAGGCGATCGAAGCGCACGGGCTACGACCGGGCATCGACATCAAGATCGTCTCGGTCGATGCAGCCCGTGGAGCCTTCGAGGCGATGGTCGCTGGCAAGTTGAACGCCACGGTTGAGTGCAATCCGTTGCTCGGCCCCGAGTTCATCGAGACAGCCTTGAAGGTGGTCAACGGTGAAACGGTGCCGAAGTGGCTGCCGTCCGAGGAAGGCGTCTTCTTCCCGGACGATGCCGCCGAGATCCTGCCCACGCGCACGTACTGAGGGACATCGAAAAATAGTCAACTTCCAGCCAAAAAACTTGTACGTTGTTGCGCCAGACGTGTTTTGTCGTGGTTGGATAGAACAAGAACCTCATCCTTCCCCCAAAGAAATATCATTGACTCTCCGCACTCACAGGTATAGTATCGGCAATAGTCGGCCGTATTTCATCCCGGGTGAAATGCGCCTCGTCGAATAACCCAACAAGCCGAACCCACCGAAGGAGAGAATGAAATGAAGACCTCGGCAGTCTTGTTCTTCGTTACGTTGTTTTTGGTCGTGTCTGTGGTGGCTGGTTGTGCGCCGGCAGGGCAAAGCCAGGCAACTGCGGCCCCTGTCGTCACTACCAAAACCTATGCAGACTTGACGTTGTGCTATCCCCAACTCGGCGCCGAGAGCGACTGGCGCACGGCCAATACGGCCTCGATCAAAGAGACCGCCGAGAAACTGGGGATCAAGCAGTTGGTATTCTCGGATGCGCAGCAGAAGCAAGAGAACCAGATCGCAGCCGTACGCGCCTGCATCGCACAGAAGGTGGACGTGATCGCTCTGCCGCCTGTTGTCGAAGACGGTTGGGATGCCGCCCTCACTGAGGCCAAGAACGCTGGCATCCCGGTGATCATCGTTGACCGCAGCGTGAGCGCCGACCCTTCGCTCTACGCCGCCCACATCGGCTCGAACATGGTGCTGGAAGGTGAGCGCGCCGCCGCCGAGTTCAACAAGATGTTGCCCAATGGCGGGGCCGTGCTCGAACTTTCGGGGACCACCGGTTCGGGCGCAGCGGTTGGCCGGGCCAAGGGCTTCCGCAACAAACTCAACCCCAACATCAAGATCCTCGACTCGCAGACCGGCAACTTCACCCGCGCCGAAGCCGTGCCCGTGATGCAGGCCTTCTTGAAAAAGTACAAGCCAGGTCAGGACTTCCAGGGCGTCTTCATCCACAACGATGACATGGGCATTGGCGCCATCGAGGCCCTCAAGGCCGCCGGCGTCAACCCCGGCGACCTCAAGATCGTGTCTGTGGATGGCACCCGCGGTGGGTTCCAGGCCATGGTCGACGGTTGGTTCCAGGCCGATGTCGAATGCAATCCCCTGCTCGGCCCGCAAGTCTTCGACATGGCCCTGAAGCTGGTGAACGGCGGAGCGGTCGATCGCGAAACTCTGACCAACGAGACCGTGTACTATCCTGACAAGGCCACCGATCTGCTGCCCACCCGCCAGTACTAATCACCCCGGTTGCGCGAGTCCCAACGACCACGCACGCCTACACCTCCAACCTGAACAGAGAAGCGGCGTCCTCTGGCGCTACTTCTCTGTTCAGGACAGACGACGCCCACATGCCAGCCGGCTTGAGCATTCGAACCAGCAGGAGTTCCTATGACCGCCGCCGAACCACAGACTATCCTCAGCATGCGAGGCATCACCAAGTCCTTCCCAGGCGTCATGGCCCTTGAGGAAGTCGACTTTTCTTTGCGGGCAGGTGAAGTGCACGCCCTGATGGGAGAGAATGGGGCGGGGAAATCGACATTGATCAAGGTGTTGACGGGGGTAGAACAGCCTGACTCCGGTGTGATCGAGCTGATGGGCAAACCGGTGCAAGTGCGATCTCCGCAGCATTCACAGAAAATCGGCATCAGCACGGTCTATCAAGAAGTCAACCTGTGCACTAATCTGTCGGTGGCCGAGAACATCCTGTTAGGACGCGAGCCTCATCGCTTCGGCGGCATCGACTGGCGGCAGATGAATCGACTTGCCGGCCAGGCAATGAAGCGACTGGACATCGACATCGATGTCTCGCGCCCACTGGGTGCGTACTCGCTGGCCATCCAGCAAATGACCGCCATCGCCCGCTCGCTGGAGATCGCTTCCGCCAAAATCTTGATCCTGGATGAGCCTACTTCCAGCCTGGACGCCAACGAAACCAAACTCCTGTTCGAGGTGATCCAGAAGCTGCGGAATGAAGGGATCGGCATCATCTTCATCACCCACTTCTTGGATCAGGTGTACCGGATCGCCGATCGGATCACCGTCCTTCGCAACGGCAGGTTAGTGGGCGCCTATGAGACCGCTTCCCTGCCGCGCGTCGAGCTTGTCGCCAAAATGTTGGGCCGCAGCATGACCGATCTGGCGGCGGTATCGGAATCCAAGGCCAAACACGAGCAGGAGACTCAATTGCAGCCGCTGCTCGAAGCCAAAGGGTTGGGGCGCGCAGGCGCCCTCGACCCCACCGACCTGGAGCTGAACGTGGGGGAGGTGGTAGGGATCGCCGGTCTTCTTGGCTCCGGCCGCACCGAAATGGCAAACCTGCTCTTTGGCGTCGATACGCCCGACACAGGCTCGCTCATGGTCAAAGGCAACAAGGTCGAACGCTTTTCGCCGATACACTCGCTTCGCAACCGCATCGCCTTGTGCCCTGAAGACCGGAAGGCGCAAGGCATTGTGGGTGATCTGACGATTCGAGAGAATATCATCCTGGCGTTGCAAGCTCGCTACGGTTGGTTCCGATACCTGAACATTGCCCAACAAAACGAGGTTGCCGACAGGTACATCACGCTGCTGGGAATCGTTACTCCCTCGCCTGAACAATTGACCAAGAACCTGAGCGGCGGCAATCAGCAAAAGGTCATCCTGGCCCGGTGGCTGGCCACCAGCCCACAGGCGCTGATCCTGGACGAACCAACCAGAGGCATCGATGTCGGCGCCAAAGCCGAGATTCAGAAGCTGGTGCTCGATCTGGCCGAGGAGGGCAAGTCCTGCATCTTCATTTCCTCAGAACTGGAAGAAGTGATGCGCATCAGTCACCGCATTGTGGTGATGCGCGACCACAAGAAAGCGGCTGAATATACGGGTGATGTTGACGCACAGACCATCATCCACACCATGGCAGGGGTGCTATGAAGAACTCTCCGCGACTCAAACGCATGCGTGAAAGCCGGCTGTTCCTGCCGTTGGGCGCGCTGGCGTTGATTCTGCTTTTCGATGCCATCTATGCTCCCAGTTTCTTCAGGATTGGCATCCAAAGCGGGCACCTGTATGGCAACCTCATCGATGTGCTCAACAATGGCGCCCCGCTCATGCTGGTGTCCATTGGTATGACTCTGGTGATTGCCACCGGGGGGATCGATCTGTCGGTGGGCGCGGTGATTGCGATCTCGGCGGCGATGGGGGCGGTGTTGATCAACCCGGCCCTGGGCAACAGACTGATCAGCAATGAAATCCTGACCAAAGATGCCACCAACACACCTCTGCCGATCATCGTTCTGGCCACCTTGGCGGCAGGGACATTGTGTGGACTCTGGAACGGGCTTCTAGTCTCAAGGGCCAGGATCCAACCGATGGTGGCGACGTTGATCTTGATGGTGGCTGGCCGTGGCATTGCCCAACTCATCACCAATGGGCAAATCATGACCATCTACTACACGCCCTATTTCTGGTTTGGCAACGGTTATATCTTAGGTTTGCCTGTTTCGATCTACATTGTCGCGTTTGTGGTTCTCGTGACCTGGGTATTGGTGCGCAGGACGGCGATCGGTATGTTCATCGAGTCGGTGGGAATCAACGCTAAGGCATCCTACTACGGCGGTGTGGACGAGAAGAACATCAAATTGGCGGTCTACGCCTTTTGCGGCCTGTGTGCAGCTATTGCTGGTTTGATCCTCAGTTCCTATGTCCACAGCGCCGATGGCAACAACAACGGCCTAAACTATGAGTTGGATGCCATTCTCGCGGTGGTCATGGGTGGAACGCTGTTGTCAGGTGGACGATTTTCCTTGTTCGCCAGTGTGATCGGCGCCGTGGTCATTTGGACTTTCACCCTGACGGTGTACACGCTGGGGGTGCCTGCGAATGCTCTGCTGGCCGCGAAGGCGGTGCTGGTCATGGTTGTCATCCTCCTTTATTCCGACTTTGCGCGACGACTGTTGAACAGGCTATCCGAGAGGAGAGGTACCCAAGATGGTACGGCGTCTTAAGCCCTTCCTGTTGGACTATGGTCCCCTGCTGACGACTGTAGCGATTTTCATCCTGGCCTACTTCATTGGCGGCCGCATCTATCCCGTCATGCGGCAGCCGCAGGTATTCTTCAACCTGTTCATCAACAACGGTAGCCTGTTGCTCGTCTCCATTGGTATGACGTTGGTGATCCTGACGGGGGGCATCGACCTGTCGGTCGGCGGGGTGCTGGCCTTGACCACGGCCGCGTCGGCAGCTCTGCTCAAGGCTGGCGTCAGTCCGGTGCTGGTGATCCCGCTGATGATCGCAATGGGGATCACGTTTGGGCTGACTATGGGCGGCATCATCCAGTTCCTGAAGGTGCAGCCTTTCATCGCCACCTTGATGGGACTGTTCTTTGCACGCGGCATGGCCTATATCATCAGCCTGAGTTCTGTCACTATCACCGATAGTTTCTACAAGTATCTGGCGTTGACGCCCGTCTACATACCCTTTTTCTCCAAAACCTATGTCTATATTCCCACCCTTGTAGGGCCGCTGATGCTTTTGGTGTCCATCTACCTGACCTATTTCACTCGTTTTGGCCGCACCGTCAAAGCCATTGGCAACAACGAACAGTCGGCTCTGCTGATGGGTCTACCGGTCGCACGCACGAAGCTCGCAGTCTACTCCTTCAGCAGTCTTTGTTCTGCTCTCGCCGGCATCGTCTTCAGCATGTCTCTGCTGGCTGGCTATGGCCAGTTTGCCACCGGCATGGAGTTGGACGCCATCGCCTCCGTGGTGATGGGCGGCACGTCGCTGTCAGGGGGTATCGGCTCGGTGATCGGCACCCTTTTTGGCGTCCTGATCAACGGCACCATCGTCTCGATCCTGCAATTCAACGGCACCCTGAGTTCGTGGTGGACGCGCATTGGCGTCGGTGTGCTCACACTCATTTTCATCGGCATTCAAAGCATTTTCTACGTGCGCAAGAAGCATTCTTGACAGCGGTTCGGCGCCATTTCTCCCGTCCTGTATCTCTGCGTCGTTCACCGCCTTCGTCCCGCCATCGTTCGGCCGCTCAGTGTTCTTCGATCACAATCGCCTTCCATCCCTGTTCTCCCTGCATCGGGGCCGTGGCATAGTGCTTTACCCAGGGTTTGACCAGCATCGGGATATGCGGATAAAACATCGGCGCCACCGACGCCTCGTGTAAGAGCAGGTCTTCGGCCTGGTGGTAGAGACGCATTCGGGCGGCATGGTCGAATTCCCGGCGCGCTTCTTCGACCAGGCGATCATAAGTCGGGTTCTGCCAACCGGTGAAGCGCCGCACCTGCGCCATCGCCTGGCGCAGCCAGTCGTCAGGGTCGGGGTAGTTGCCCCACCACGACAACCCAAAGACGTGCGGTCGATCGACCGCCAGGCCAGCCAGATACTCACTGCGCGCCACTACCTCCGCTGTGATGTCGATGCCCAAGTTGTCGCGCCATTGCCCCACCCAGGCCGGCACGGTCTGCTCGGCTTCGGGCGTGTAGAAAGTACGGAAGCGGATGGGCGGGAAGCCACGACCATCCGGGTAGCCAGCCTCGGCCAAGAGTTGGCGCGCCCGATCGAGATCATAAGGCAGACCGACGCCAGGCCGGTGTCCGGGCATCCTGGCCGGGATCCAGCCTCCGCGATCGATGGCCCAGTGGTCTTTGCCTTGCGCCGCACGCACGGGAATGACATCTAACGCTCTGGCGAAGGCTTCGCGCACGCGCACGTCGTCGAACGGCGGCCGGCGTACGTCGAAACCGGATGCAACTGTGTAATAAACGGGGAAAACTTTACGCTCTTGGCGGAAGCGCCGCTCCACCTCGACCAGGGCCGCCTGTGGCAGATTGCCGATCATCACCGCATCGATTTCACTCGCCTTGTACATCGCCAGCCCCAACCGCCAATCGGCCAGGGCCTCGGAGTTCAGCAACAGGTGAATCTCTTGCAGGTTGCCGGTGAAGCGTCTGCTAAAGCCAGGGTTGCGGGTGAGCACGATTTTGTCTCCACGCCGCCAGCTCAGCAATTGAAAGGCGCCGTTGCTGGCGATGTGCTCCGGTTGCGTCCAGGCATCGCCCCACTGTTCCACCACGTGACGGGGAATGGGGAAAGCGGCCGGCAAGGCCAACAGATGCAGGAAATAGGCAGCGGGTTGGGCCAGAGTCACGGCCAGGGTGAGATCATCTACCGCTTTCACACCCACCTGCTCCGAATCCTGAAGCCGTCCTTCGTGCAGATCCTGGGCGTTGGCGATGTCGTACAAGAAGCGGGCTGCGGGCGAATCCCTTTGTGACAACACCCGTTTCCAGGCATACTCGAAATCCTTCGCCGTGACAGGGGCGCCGTCCGTCCAGGCAGCGTCTGACCGCAGATGGAAGAGGTATCGCCGGCCGCCGTCCAGGGCTTCCCAGCGCCAGGCTGCGTCTGGGATGACCTCCATTTCCGGGCTTTCCTCCACCAGCCCGCTAAAGACGTGATGGGTGACGCTGGCATCGCCTAGAATGGGATCGACGCTGAGTGGGTGATAGACATAAAGCAAGCGGAAGGGATGAGGGGCAGGCGGCAGGGTCAGGGCGCGTACCCTGATCGCCTCTGCCTTCTGCCAGAGGGCAAAGCCTTCGTCGTAGACTTGCCGCGCCGCCTCGAAGGCAAAGACGCTATGATGGGTCTGTCCCAGCCTGAGAAGCGTATGTGCGGCGGCTTCATCATCACCCACCCCCTGCGCTATCGCCAGCGCGCGCTGATAATAGTCGATTGCCTCCTGGCTGGCGTACAACGTGCGCGCCCGGTCGCCCGCCAACCATAGATAGCGCAGGGCCTTTGCCGTCAGCGCGGGGTCGTGCCCGCGGCCTTGCTCGAAGTGAAAAGCCAGCTCGCCCGCCAGCGCCTCGGCTTGGGTGGCATAGACGTGTTCCATGCCCTCGCCCACTCGACCGTGGATACGTCGCCGCCTCTGTTGCGGCAGTTCAGCATAAAGAACTTCCTGGATTTTGTGGTGAGTGAAGGCATAGTCTCGTCCCAACGGTCCCGTCCCTTCCTCGATCAGCCGGTGACGCAACAGATCCTCGACCGCCGCCAGCGTCGCCTCCTCACCTTGGCCCCAGATCGCCGCCAACAGGTCGAAATCGAACTCGCGCCCCAATACTGCCGCCACACTCAGGGCCTCTTGCGTCGTCTCTGGCACACGACGAGCGCGCGCGAGGATCGCCTCGCCCATCGTGGCGGGCAGAGGCAGCCTGGCCCTGATCGCTTGAGTCAGCTCACCCTGCCAGACGCTTCCTTCCATCCGCAGCACTCCCGCTTCGAACAACGCTTTGATTACCTGCATCAGGAAGAACGGGTTGCCTTCGGTCTCCCGGTACAACCATCCTGCCAGCGACCGCGCCTCCTCTCCCCTGCCCGACATCTCGTTCACGAATCGCTCTACGTCCTGTAGCGCCAACGGCGCCAACGTCAGCACCTCTGCCTTACCTTCGCGACTTAACCGACGGCTCATGGCGTTGAGGGGGTGATCCGATGCCAGCGCTTCGGGCCGAAAAGTGATCGCCAGCAGCGCCGGTCGTCCGTTCAGGCGTTGGGCCAAATGATGCACCATATCCAACGTCGGCCCTGTGGCCCAATGCAAATCCTCCAAGACGATCAAAATCGGCCCGTGTCCGGAAAGCTCGGACAGGAATCTGGCTACGCCTTCGAACAGATGCTGAGGGTCGGCATCATTGGCGCCGCCGGGGGCGGGCCAGGCGCGCGGGCGTAACTCGCCGATCTCCGGCGCCAGCCGCTCGACCTCGATCAGGGTCCAGGCAGAAAGGGTTGCCGCTTCGTCGGCAGCCAGCGACGGCAACAGCGAGTGCAAGGCCTCGGCCACGGGTTGATAGGGCAGCACCCGCTCGAACTCGAAGCAACGTCCCCAAAGGACGCGGCCGCCCTGCCACCGCACCCACTGGCTGAAATCCTCCATGAGCCGCGTCTTCCCCCGTCCGGCCTCGCCGCGGATGAACACCGGTAACCCGCGTCCGGCCTTTGCCTCAACCCAGCGCGCCCGCAATCGCGTCCATTCCTGCTCGCGCCCCACCAGTCTGCCCCTTGTCAAGGCGTCGAATGGGTCGCGTCCGCCCGTAAGCGGGACAGGTGGCTCGGATTGCAGGGGCGTGGTCGCCGTGCCAACGCTCTCACCCAAGCGGTCCGACCGGATCGCTTCGGCGAGGGCGGTGGTTTCGGGCATCGGATCTGCGCCGAGTTCTTTCCGCAAAACATTTTGGCAGCGGCGGTACTGTTCCAGCGCCGCGCCGCGCCGGCCCAAGGCCGCGAACGTCCGCATGGCCAGCCGGTGGGCATCCTCGCGCAGTGGGTCGCAGGCCAGCAAGCGCCCGGCCGCGGCCAGCGCCGCCTCGAAATCGCCCTGCACTTCGCGACCAGTCATCAGCCGCGCCAGCGCCTCGGTATAGAGCGCCTCCAGCCGGTATCGCTCCGAGATCACCCAGTCATCGTAAAAGCCGTCCAGAAAGTCGCCGCGATAGAGACTCACAGCCTCTTGTGCAGCGTCTAGGTCTCTACGCGCCGCCAGATCCGCAAAGGCATCGCTGTCGAGCCAGCAATCGACCTCGGGAGCGAGGAAAACCGTGTGCAAATCGCTGACGATCACACCGTCGCCCAGGCAACGGCGGATATGCCATAGCGCCGTGGCCAGCGAGTGATGAGCCTTCTCTTCTGGCCTCTCACCCCAAAAGAGATCGGCCAGGCGTTCGCGGGGATGGGGCTGCCGACGATGGACCAGGAGATAGGCCAGCAATGACTGAGACTTGAGTGTGGGTGGCTTGAGCAGGCTGCGCTCGCCCATGCACACGTCTATCGACCCGAACAGACGGACTTGTAGAACAGACGCCATCAGCGTAGTCCTTCATTCACGATTAACAGAAAGTGACAACGCTCACATTTTATCAAAGCACCTGTGCGTACCCAAATCGAAGGCGCGGTCTCACAAGGGGTTACAGCCGATGATCACCAACCCCTTCTCATGTGCACGTCCGACCCCGTGCAGCCTAAACTGAAATCACGTCGAGAACAGTAGTTTTGTCACGGACGAAGGACGAAAGACGATGGACGAAGAAGGCCGTCTGGGTGGAGGAATCGCCTTTGTCCTCAGTCCTTCGTCTTTCGTCAAATCAGAAACGGAACTTATGTTTTCAAAGTGACTTAGGTTTAATCAATCGAAACCGGACAAACGAAGGCGCGTTCCTCGATGGCAGTCTGGCCGAGACCGGTGACCGCGAACACGCCCTTGCAGCGAATATCCTGCGAAGACGAGCCAACCATCGCTTTGAATGAACCTGATTCGACGACCAGCTTCATGCCGGCGTTGTAAAAGGCAAGTTGCGTGACCGGCAGGTGAAAGGTCACGCGGCGGCTCTCGCCGGGGGATAGGCTAAGGCGGGCGAAGCCTTTTAGTTCTTTGATCGGCCGCGCGACGCTGGTGGATTCGCCCTGCACATACAGTTGCACGACCTCATCACCTGCCACTCCGCCCGTGTTTGTGACCATGACGGAAATGGCAAGCGTATCGTTGGCGGCGACTTCGTTTGCGGACAAAGTGAACTCGCTGTAAACAAAGCTCGAATAGCTCAGGCCGTGACCAAATGGATAAAGCGGCGCCTCGGTCATGTAGCGGTAGGTGCGGCGATCCATGCTGTAGTCTTCGAACGGCGGCAATTGATCGACTGACTTGTAGAACGTGATCGGCAGCCGCCCGCCGGGGTTGTAATCGCCGAAGAGGACATCGGCAATGGCCGACCCTCCTTCTTCTCCCGGATACCATGCCTCCAGGATTGAGGGCACATGGGCGTCTGCCCAGTTGACGGCCAGGGCGCCGCCACCCAACAGCGCCAAGACCACCGGTTTGCCCAGGGACTGAATCTGTCGCAACAAGGCTTCTTGCGTGCTCGGCAGGGCGATGTCGGTGCGGTCGCCGCCCGCAAAGCCTTCGACGTTCACCGGCATCTCTTCGCCTTCTAGCGCCGGCGAAAGCCCCATCACCATGACTGCGACTTCGGCTTTCTCTGCTGACTGCACGGCTTCGACGGCGAGTTCCTGGCCCGGAATTGCCCACAGCAATTGCACCTGCGGATCACGGCCCTGATTGGCGTAATCGAGGCGGACATCGTACAGCCGGCCGGCCTCCAAATCGAGTGCAACCGTGCGTGTAAAGGCATGATGTTCGTTGTCGGCAAAGGGCAGGATCTCGCGGCCATCCAACCAGAGGCCATAAGCGCTCGACCCACGCACCCCCAGTTGGTAACGTCCTGAGACGGGCGGGATGAGCACGCCAGTCCAACAGACACGGAACGGCTGTGTGGCGCCTCCACCCAGCGGCGAGTCCAGACGCCACATGAAATCGATGGCAGGGTCGACGCGCGTGAAGACGGCAGCGGCCCCGACGCCGGAGACGGCAAAATAGTCGCCGCGTAGCCCGGTCTGCCCTGCGCCGCCGGCCAACGCTCGCAGACAGGCAGATGGCACAACCTGAAGCGCCGGCGCCTCAGCCGCGTGATGGCAGCCCTGAGCGTAATACACCACTGTCTTCGGCGATACCTTGCGGCGAATGCCCTCCAGCGGCGTGACCGCGCTCGACGGCGTGCCGTTGTAGTTGCCCAAGAGCACGGCCAGATCGTCGGCGTTCGGCCCAATGACGGCGATGGACTTGATATCCTTTGCCAGCGGCAGCAACGGGCGCTGCGGATCGGTCGCGGGAAAAGGTTCGTTCTTGAGCAGGACGATCGATTTCCTTGCCGTCTGCAAGGCCAGGGCGCGGTGTGCGGGCGAATCATTGAGTTCGTAGGGGATGCTGGCAAAGCGAACCTGTGCTGGTGGATCGAACATGCCCAGACGGAATCGGGCCGTGAAAAGCCGCCTCACAGCCTGATCGATGGCTGCTTCGTCGATCAAGCCCTGCTCGACCGCTTCGATCAAGGACACGAAAACGCATCCACATTCCAGGTCGCAGCCGGCCTTCACCGCCAGAGCCGCCGCCTCGGCTGGCGTTTCGACCAGCTTGTGGCCACCGAAAATGTCGTCGATGGCCCAGCAATCGGAAACCACGTGGCCATCGAAACCCCATTCCTCGCGCAAGATCTTCCCGATCAAGGTGGGACTGGCGCAACATGGCTCACCATTCACCCGGTTATAGGCCCCCATCACCGAGACAGCCCCGCCTACCTTCACGCACGCCTCGAACGCAGGCAGGTAGGTCTCGCGCAGGTCGTGCTCGCTGACGCGTACATCGAAGTGATGGCGGATGGCTTCTGGTCCGCTGTGGGCGGCGAAGTGCTTTGGGGTCGCTGCCAGCTTGAGATAGGCCGGATCGTCGCCTTGCAAACCCTTGATGAAAGTGATGCCCATAAGCCCGGTCAGGTAGGGATCCTCGCCGTAGGTCTCTTGGCCGCGACCCCAACGCGGGTCGCGAAAGATGTTGATGTTGGGCGACCACAAAGTGAGGCCGGTGTAGATGTCGCGCACGCCGCGGCGCACGAACTCGTGGTGCTTGGCCCTGGCCTCATCCGAAATGGCCGTGGCAACCTCTGCCATGAGGTCGACGTCCCACGTCGCCGCCAGGCCGATAGCCTGTGGAAACACCGTTGCCACGCCAGCGCGGGCGACGCCGTGCAAGCATTCGTTCCACCAATGGTAGGCGGGGATGCCCAGGCGCTCGAGAGCAGCGGCGCTGGAAACCATTTGTGAGACCTTCTCTTCCAGCGTCATCCTGGCGATGAGATCATCTACGCGCTCGGCAATCGGTCGAGAGACATCGAAATAGAGTGGATTGAGGGTGGTCGGCGAGCCGGTGGGGGGCATCGGTGCTAGTTTCCTTGAGGCGAGTAAATGCGAAAATTGCCGCTAACGTGCAGCAATGCCAACATGTACAACATCCCATCGTAGTAACGCCATCTGCCGGATGGGATCGGTGCATCCCAAAGCGCCTGCACAAATTCGGGCGCCTTGCTAGTCGTGGCAGCCAGGGCGGCGACAGCGTTCATCGCCACCAGGCCGGTCGAGCGATCCGAGGAGAGCGGCTTGCCGTCGAGCGTGTACTGGTTGACATAGCTATCGATGCCCTGACCATAGAAGAATTCGAGCAGGCGGTTACTTTGCTCGATCTGCCAGGGGTCGGCGGCAAACCAGGCATAATCGACGGCTACATTGGCGCCGGCGCGAAAGGCGTCGAACCGAAAGTCCTCATGCTCGCCGCCCGTCGGCGCACCATCGAATTGGGCATAATCAGGCATCAAGCCCGTCTGAGGATGGGCGGCTTGCTTGAAGAACTCGCGGCTGGTATGGGCCGCCTGTTGCCAGAAATCGTTATCCTTGTCGGCCCAGCGCGCCCACAACTCATAGTAGGCCGGCAGATGGTAGGATGGATCTGTGAAGCTCGAATTCTTGCCGATGGTGGGGACGAACACGACCTGTTTGGTCGCAGCATCGAACATGTTCGTCGCCAGATCGCTCTTCTGCTCTTCTTTGTGCAGCATGGCGTCGAGGATGGCCTGCGCCTCGGCGCTGTAGTCGAATAGGCCTTCGCCGTTGCCCCAGCGCGCCGATGCAAACAATAGCGCCATCACAAACCATTCCTCGCCGTCTGAGGCCGGGTTGCCGTGGATTTGCTCGCCGCTCGGCTGGCAATGCCAGGCAAAATAGCCTTGATAGGGCCCGTCTTGTTGATACATGTAGGTTTTGGTCCACTTCCAGAGGCGGTCGAATTCCTCCTTTTTGTCCAATTGCACCGCGATCATCATACCGTAGGACATTCCCTCTGAGCGCACGTCGGCGTTGCCTATGTCCATGATATAGGCCATGTCCGCGCCGACGGGGTAGTAGACGCGCTCTGTATCGTCATTTCCGTAGAACAGCTGCTCCCAGGCGGCGCCGAGCTTGGCCTGGACTTCAGCGTCGCTCTTGTGCAACATCTCTTGGAACAAGTTGCGGTACTGGCCCGAAGTGAACGCGCCTGCCGGCGTCGGTGCAACGGTCGGCGGATAAGGGGTGGGGGAGGCCGGCGCACCTTGTGGGGGGATGCAGCCTGACAGCGCAAATGACAGAACGAGCGCGAGCAAGGTGAAACGAGTAGCGTAGTATCTCACAGGCAGAACCTATCCCTTCACCGCGCCGGCGGTCAAACCAGCCACGATCTGCCGCTCGGCAAACAAATAGAAAATGACCGCGGGCACAGCGGACAGGGTAACGAAGGCGGCCACCAACGCCAGGTCCTGGCCGTACTGACCCTGAAACTGCATCGTTCCCAAAGGCAGCGTCCACAACGTATCCTTGTCTACAATCACCAACGGCACCAGCAAATCGTTCCAGCTGACGACCATGGTCAGAGCTGCGACTGCAGCCAGCGCCGGCCGCGCCAATGGCAACAAAATGCGCCAGAAGAAGCCAAAAACGGTGCAGCCATCGATATAGGCCGCATCCTGCAACTCTTTTGGAATGGCGGCAAAGAACCCGCGCAGGATCAGGATGTTGGCTGAGAGTAGAAAAGCGGTTTGCACCACGATCACGCCCCAAAGGCTGTTCAACCAGCCGATCTGTCGCAAGGCGAGGTAGACGGGCAGGATGGCGACGTTGATAGGGAACATGATGCCCACTGTGAGCACGATGAATGCCAGGCTTTTGCCCCGAAAATCCGTGCGCGCAAAGACGAAGGCAGCCAGACTGCAGATGAAGACAACGGCGATTGTGACTGCCGACATCACCACCAGGCTGTTGCGCAACATGATCCAGAATGATCGCTGCCCCAGCACCCTGCCGTAGTTTTCCCAGTGCGGCGGAATGGGGAGGGTATAGGGTTGTGAATACATCTCTCCTCGAGTCTTCAGAGCGCCGAAGACCAGGATTACGATGGGCACGAAGATTATCAGGACAACGATGGTGAGGATGAGGTATTGCCAGAATCTCGGCCAGAAGCGTCGCCGTTTGCCGGTGGGGTAATAAGTGGAGGTCGTCACAGGTGTAGCCCTCTCAGGCATTGGCGAGATAATCTGAACGTTGCACCAGGCGCTGGTAGATGAGCGAGAAAGTCAGGCAAATCAAAAACATGACAATGGCCACGGCGCAACCATAACCAAACCAGAATCGCACGAAGCCGAAGCGATACATATAGGTCGCCATGACTTCACTGGCATTGACCGGCCCGCCCTTGGTCATCACCCAAATCAGGGCGAATTGCTGCAACGAGCCTACCACGGAGAGGTAAACGCAGGTGAGGATGGTGCCACTCAGCAACGGCAAGGTGATGCGGGTCAGCAACTGGCCTCCATTGGCGCCATCGATGCGAGCAGCCTCTTCGATTTCCGCCGGGATGTTTTGCAGGCCGGCCATGAACAACAGCATGTACAAGCCAAAGTATTTCCAGGTCAGCACGACGAAGACGGCTGCCAGGACGATGCTGGTGTCGCCTAACCAGGCGACGGGTTCGACGCCTGGAATGCGAACCAAGAGCGAATTGATGAAGCCTCGGTCAGGGTCGGGGTTATAGAGACTCAGCCACATGATGGCCGTGATGACCTCGGAAAAGACGTATGGCAAGAAAAAGATGATGCGGAAGAAAGCACGCCCCGGCAAATCGCGGCCCACCATCAGCGCCAGCGCCAGCGCCAATGGCAGCTGCAGTACGAGAGATAACCCCACGAGTAAGAACCCGTTCCGCACCGACCGGAGGAAAACCTGGTCGCGTAAGATGTTCAGGTAATTGTTCAGGCCGATGAAATTCGTCGCTGCCCCCAGGCCTTTCCAGTCGAACAAGCTATAGTAAACCGATTGCAGGATCGGATAGATGACAAAGGCAAGGAAAAGTACGAATGCAGGCAAGAGGAACAGGAAGATGGTCAGATTGTCCCGGAAGCGGCGCCTGACGCCCGCTTGTTGTGGTTGCGGCGCGGCCAGGGCGCTGTGGCCAGCTAGAGTCGTTTGCATGAGCCTTTTCCCTCTGGGGCTGTGTGATGCGTGCGGGGGTTGGAGAACCTCCAACCCCCGCACGGCTACGCGACCTACTTCAATTCCGTCTTGGCCGAATCCTCGATAGCCTGGGCGGCCTGCTCAGGCGTCAGCGTGCCAGCGAAGAGACCCTGGGTGCTGTCGTTTATCACAGAACCCATCGCGGGGGGCAGCGCCTGATCGTAGTACAGTTGGAAGTACTTGGCGGCGGCAAGGCTCTTCTGGAGCGTTTGCAGCAGCGGATCGGTCAGGCCAGCCTCGCCACCCTTGACCACGGGTATGGCAACACCGATCTCGGCGAGTTGCACCTGCGATTCCGCACGCGTCAGATATTTGACGAAGTCAATGGCCTCTGGCGAAGCGTTCTTGCCAATCGCAAAGCCATTGCCGCCACCCACCGCGTCGCCCGGATCGCCAGCGCCCCCTTCGACCATGGGGAAGGGGAACCAAGCCAGTTTATCGCCGATTCCCTGCTTGTCAGTGCTGTTGTCCTTTTCGACGGCCGGCGCCCACTGACCCATCAACTCCATGGCGGCTTTGCCGTTGCCCATGGCGGTGGCCTCATCACCGTAAGTTGCACCCAAGAAGCCGTCCTGGAACGGCTCGAGTGCCAGCATCTCCTGGAGCTTGTTGCCGGCGTCTACGAACGGCTTGTCGGTGAAGGAGCCGGTGCGCAGGAGCGCGCCCTCGAAGTTGGCCTTGCCGCCGAGTCGGGTGACAAGATACGCCCACATGTGCATACCAGGCCATTTGTCGCCCTCGCCGAGAGCGATGGGGGTGATGCCGGCGGCCTTGAGCTTTTTCACATCCTCGAGCAGCTCTGCCCAAGTGGTGGGTGGCGCCTGAATGCCGGCCTGAGCGAACAGGTCTTTGTTGTACCACCAGCCGATCATGCCCATGTCCCACGGCACACCGTAGTTCTTGTCCTTATAGGCATAGACGCCCAGAGCACCGGGTGCGAACGTGTTGCGCCAGGCGCCGCCGTCGGCATCGAGATCGGCCGTAATATCCTTCAGCAGACCGGCGTTGGCGTATTCGTTCATCACACCGCCGCCCCAGCTCTGGAAAATGTCGGGTGGATCACCGGATTGCATGGTGGTGGTCAACTTGGTCTTGAAGGCTTCGTTCTCCAACACCGTGATCTCGACGGTTACGTTTGGGTGGGCGGCCATGTATTCATCCGCCAGCTTCTGCCAGAGCGCCTTGTGTTCGTCTGCCGTCGAGATGTGCCACCAGCGGACGGTGACTGGTTCGGCAGCTGGCGCTGCGGTGGGTTCGGCCTCGGCTGGGGCCGCGGTGGGTTCGGCGGCAGGGGCTGGCGTCGCAGGTGCTGCGCAAGCGGCCAGGACGAAGGCAAAGATCAGGATCATGCTGAGTAGTGAAAGAATCTTGCGAGACATGGTGTTTCTCCTTTGATGAGCTAAGTGGATGAGATAAGTGTTCACGTTAGAGGTGCGACGGACTTCGGGAACGCGAATGACCCGGAGTTCCAGCACAATGCAGGTCATCAAGTCGCTCAAAGTGCGTCGCACCTGAACTGATACGGGATGGGCAATGTAGGTTGACGAGCGAAGGCTTGGATGATTGAATCTTGATCCTCCTTGTTCTAGGCTATCGGTCAGGCTCAATGTCAGACAGCGGCGCTGAATTCTCTGCATGAACCCCGAACAATCAACTTTGTCGGCATTTTTGCAATCTTTTCCTCCAATTTCTGGCCGTCAATCAGAGAGAAAAGCATCTTTGTCGCAGTGAAGGCCATCTTGGCTACGAACTGATCCACGGTTGTCAAGTCAAAATATGCAGCCTCTGGGATATTATCGAAGCCAACAACCGACAAATCATCTGGTATCTTCAGACCCATCTTATTCGCTACCTGAATGACGCCAATCGCCGATTGGTCGTTGGCGGCGAAAATCGCTGTCGGTCGATCGACCCGTTCCAACAAACTTCGTGCACAGCGGGCGGCGGTTTCGGTCGTATAGTCTCCGGCTGCGATAAGCGATTCATCGATGGCGACGCCAGCCTGGTCGAGCGCTGCCCGATAGCCCATCAATCGGCGAACGGAGCTTTGCAGTTCCGGTCGTCCCGAAATGTGGCCGATGCGGCGATGGCCCAATTGCAGCAAGTAGTGCATAGCGTCCAAGGCGCCTTGATAATTGGTGGCATGAATCGAGGGGTAACTCGGATCGATCATGGCCGGGTCGATCGATACGAGGGGGGCATCGGTCGTGAACTCGGCCGCGACGGGAGCGACAACGATCACGCCGTCGGTAATCGAGTTGTTTAGCAAGGTGACATATTTCTGTTGGTGCAAGGCAGTTTCGTATTTGCGTACGTCGCCTGTGGTGTAGATGAGCAGATCCGACTCAGAAGCTGCAACCGCCTCGTTGACCCCCTTCATCACTTCGATGGCAAAAGGATAGGCGACATCGGGCATGATCAAGCCGATCAAATTCGTCTTGCTACCGCGCATGCTTCTGGCCGCCAGGTTGGTGGTATAGCCGAGTTGGTCGATGATGTCTTGGACCTTCTCTTGTGTGTCTACGGCCACATCGACCTTGCCGTTCAAGACGCGCGAGACGGTGGAGACAGATACTCCCGCCGCCTTGGCGACATCCAGGATGGTGACTGCGCTTCTTTTGCGTCGCATGGTGTTCCCAAAAGACTAGATCGGGACGATATCGTTGCCGGTAACGTTACCGGCAACGATATTCGCACACATTTCTGCGAAAGTCAAATCGCGTAATCAGCCGATCAGACAATCAGCCCCTGTCTTGGTTGCAGCCCTCACCCGCGATGCTATTCGGCGCACCCGCAGCAGAACCCCACAAAATCTGCTGCTGCGCATATCATGCGCGCTCGCCAACGCCTAGTCTACCTTCTCTGACCCGGTCTGCCGCGACCACGGCTGCGACGCCGCCCGCCATCGCTGTGATTCGAGGCCGCAGCCGGGGCTGCAGCGGCCATCGCCGGCGGTTGCGCCACCGGCGCGTGCAGCAATTGCTGGTAATAGTCGTCCAGCAGCATGGCCATGATGGCCGATTCTTCTTCGTTTTCGGCCAGACTGCGGGCCAGGGGGATGAAGCGCAGGCTGCGCTCGGCCTGGAGTTTGTCGCGGTCGCGCAAGCGCGCTTCCAGATGGGCGATCAGGCGTTCGGTCACCACCGCTTCGACATCGGCATCGGTGGGAAGGGGGCGCTCGATCAGGTCGATCTCGTAGCGGCGGGCGATGCGGTCGAGGGCGTTTTTTTCCAGGATGCTGATCAGCGAGATGGCCACGCCTGCCGCCCCGGCCCGGCCGGTGCGCCCGGCGCGGTGGATGTAGGCTTCGATGTCTTCCGGCGCCTCGTACTGGATGACGTGCGACAGTTCGGGAATGTCCAGCCCGCGGGCGGCGACATCGGTGGCCACCAGGAAGCGCAGGCTGCCCTGGCGGACGCGGTCGAGCACGCGCTCGCGGTCTTTCTGGGCCAGGTCGGCGCTCAGTTCGTCGGCGTCGTAGCCGAATCGCTGCAAGACGACGGTGACATAGTGGACATGCTGGCGGGTGTTGCAGAAGATGATGGCCGAGGCGGGATTTTCGACTTCGATGATGCGCACCAGGCTGCGGTCTTTGTCCATGGCCGGGGCCAGGTAGTAGACGTGCTCGGTGTCAGTGACATGGACATGGTCGTGGCTGAGCGAGAGGAAGTCGGGCGCGGTCATGAATTCGGCCGCCGTGCGCATGACGTAGGAGGGGAAGGTGGCCGAGAACATGCAGGTGTGGACGCGGCGGTTGGGCAGGTTGCGCCGGACGCGCACCATGTCGGGGTAGAAGCCCATCGACAACATGCGGTCGGCCTCGTCCAGGACCAGGGTGCGCAGGTGTTCGAGTGTGAGTGAACGGCGCAAGAGGTGGTCGAGGACGCGACCGGGGGTGCCGACGACGATGTGAGCGCCCTGCTGCAGCGCCTGCGTTTGCGGGCCGTAGCCGACGCCGCCGTAGACGGCGACGGTGCTAAACCCGGCCGGTGCGCACAATGTCTCGGCCTCGCGCCAGACCTGGTAGGCCAGCTCGCGGGTGGGGGTCAGGATCAGCGCCTGGCAGACAGGGCGGCTGGGGTCCAGCCGCTCGATCAGGGGCAGCAGGTAGGCGCCGGTCTTGCCGCTGCCGGTGCGGGCCTGGATCATCATGTCACGGCCGGCCAGCAGATAGGGGATGGCCCTGGCCTGAACGGGCATGAGATCAGTCCAGCCGGCGCGGGCGCAGGCGGCGCTCATGGCCGGGGTCAGGTCACCAAAGGCCAGGTCGGGCAGTGGGTTGTGGGGTTCGGTGGGGATTGGGCTGGGATCGGTCATGGTCTTTTCGTTGGCTACTCACCAGGTCACGTGCCGCACCCGGCCGGGCGGGCTGAGCGGGATCAGGCGGCCGTCTTCCTCCTGCCGGACGACGTTCACCCACCAGATCAGTTCGGGTGGGCGCTCGCCAGGGGACGGGCGCAGGGCGGGGTCGAGGCGGGCGCTGCTGTTGCGGGTGAGGATGGTTTCGATGGGTGGGAGGGTGGGGTCGGCATAGGCCAGGTGCACCGCGTACCAGGCGCCTTCGGGCAGCAGGTCGACTGTCACCCAACGCAGGGTAAGCGCTTGGTCGCCGACGATGATGCTGTGGTCGGGGGGGCTGATCGGGGCCGGGGCCGGATAGACGGGTGTTGGCAAGGGGGCGGCGCCCTCGGCGTCTTCTCTGGCCAGGCCGACGGGGATGGCGAGGATGGTGCCGGGGATGAGGTCGTTGGCGTCGCCGATGTCGTTGTTGGCGATGATGTCGCCGATGGCGACGCCGAGCGTCTCGGCGATGCCGGTGAGGGTGTCGCCGGGCTTGACCTGGTAGTTGACGGCGCCCATGACCGGCGTGGGGGTGGTCGGGCCATTAGCCGGGCCATTAGCCGGGCCGGCGGTTTCAGGCAGGGATGCCGCCGGGGGTGGGATCACCAGCACCATGTTGGGCAGCAACGGTGGGGGCGTGGTCCAGTTGTTGGCGGCCAGGAGCTGGTCGAGGGTGATGCCGAAGTTGCCGGCGATGCCGAGTAGCGTGTCGCCGCTCACGACGGTGTAGGCGATGGGGGCCGGGGTGGGGGTGGGGCTGGGGGTGGGGGTGGGGGTGGGGACGGGGGTGAGGGTGGAGGTGGGGGTGGGGGTGAGGGTGGGGGTGGGGGTGGGGCTGGGCGTCAGGGCCAGGACGCGCTCGGCTGTATCCCACCGCCACCAAAGGGCCAACACGGCCAGGATGCCCAAGACGAGGGCGATGTCGGCAAAGGGTGGTCGCCAGCGACGACGGGCGGGCGTGACCAGGTCGTAGCCGCACATGAAGCAGTCGGCGGCGCTGTGGCTGACGCGCGCCCCGCAGTTGGGGCAGATGCGGGCGGAAGGGGGATGGGAGGACACGGGGGGGAATGCGGAGTGCGGATTGCGGATTTGGAAATGTGTGTTGCGTGTTTCGTGTTCCGTGGTGCGTGGTGCGTGAAAACCGCCGATGTTTTCTCGCATTTCACGCTTCACGTTTCACGCTTCACGTTTCACGTTTCACGCTTCACGTTTCACGCTTCACGCTTCACGTTTCACGCTTCACGTTTCACGCTTCACGCTTCACGTTTCACGTTTCACGTTTCACGCTTCACGCTTCACGTTTCACGCTTCACGTTTCACGCTTCACGTATTACGGCCTTCCTGACAAATCAACTCAACAATCAATAAGAGATACGTAATAGGAAATAAGCGATGTAGTCGGAGAAAAGTAGCGTGATCAGCAATAGGAGCGAAAATAGCGAGATCAGGGCGGCGGCGGTGCGCAGGGGCGTGTTGCCAAAACGGATGCTCACGTCGTGTTCGCCGGCGGGCAGGTCGAGGGTGATGAGGGCGTCGGGGCCGGCGCTGCGCAGGGCGATCTCTTCGCCGTTGGCCGTCCCCTGCCAGCCAGGATACCAGTAGGTGTAGAACTGGAGGGTGACGGGGGTGCGGGCGAGGACGCGCACGCGCTCGGAGCCGCCGCCGTGGCGGGTGGGCGTGACTTCGCCCTCGCCGGCGATGATACCCGCAAGGGGCAGGGTTCCGCCAGTCAGGTAGGCGTCCAGTTTGGGGCTGGCGATGGGCGGTTGGCCGGCAAAGGCGGTGGAGCCGCGCATGTCGGGGAAGGCGACCTCGAAATCGGTGACGGCGGCGGGGCTTTGGTTGCGGGCGCTGACGGGGGTGTGTTCGGGCCGGAGGGTGGGGTAGGAGGCGAGGACGATGGCCAGGCCGATGGCCAGGGCAGGGGTCGGGAGCGGGGCGGCTGGGGTCTTGGCGGCCGGCCGCCGGGGGAGGAGGGCGGCCAGGACGGCGGCCGCCGTCAGGGCCAGGAAGAGGTCCGCCATCGCCAGTAAGCGGAAGGGGAACTGGATAAGGGCGAGGGGCGGGAGGGCGGCCCAGATCGGCTGCGTGACGGCCAACATGCCAAGGATGGCGATGAGGGCGGCGGCCAGGAAGCCGGCCAGAAGGCCGCGATGGGCGAGGCGGGCCCGCCACAGCAGGAGCAGGGCTGCCAGGCCGAGAATGAACAGCCAAAGCCCGATCTGTTGGCTCATACCGTCGTCGGGGCCGGGGAGGGCGTGGCCGAAGCCCCAATCGAGGCTGAGAAGCTGGAAGAGGTAGGGGTACTGTTTGGCGTAGTTGTAGGCGTCGGGCAGCCACTGCGCCTGGACGATGTAGGGGCTTTCGGCCAGGGCCGGGAGCAGGAAGATGGTGGCCATCCCGCCCGCCAGCAGCCCCGCCAGCAGGACGGCGAAACTCCGCTGCCAGGGGAAGCGCCCGGTCTGCCGCCGGTGCAGCAGCAGCCAGTAGAGGATCAGGCCGATGAGGAAGGGCGGGAAGATGAGCAGGGTGACGCTGTGCGTGAGCAGGGTGAGGCCCAGGCTGAGGCCGGCCAGGGCCAGCCGGCGCCGCCCGCCCCGTTCGATCAGATCCCAGAAGCAATACAGCACCCAGGGGAAGAGGGCGAAGGCGACGAATTCGGCCAACGCCGCCCGCACGTAGATGTTGACCAGGTGGTACGGGGCGAAGGCGTAGAGCAGCCCGGCCACGAAGCCAGCGCCCGCTCCCCACAGCCGGCTGGCGAAGCGGTACATGGTGAGGCCAGAAAGGAGGAAGGCCAGACCCCAGGTGAGTTTGACGGCCGCAACGATGCTCGCGCCCAGGAGGTGAAAGGCTTCGGCGATGTAGAAGGCCAGCGGCGCATAGAAGGTGAAGAGCGGGTAGCCGTAGCCGAGCACGTGGTCGGTCGCCCAGCGCGGCCAGAAGAAGCCGTCACGGATGCCCTGGTCGAATTCGACCAGCCAGAACAGGCTGTGGGCGGCGTCGTGGGCGCGCAGGAAGTAGCCGGGCGCCATCAGCGGCGCGCAGCCGATCAAGGTAAGGAAGAGCAGGAGGACGAGAGGGGAGCGGCGCAAAGGGAGGGGGTGGCAGGTGGCAGGTGGCGGGTGGCAGGTGGCAGGTGGCAGGTGGCAGGTGGCAGGTGGCGGGTGGCGGGTGGCAGGTGGCAGGTGGCGGGTGGCAGGTGGCGGGTGGCGGGTGGCAGGTGGCAGGTGGCAGGTGGCGGGTGGCAGGTGGCGGGTGGCAGGTGGCGGGTGGCAGGTGGCAGGTGGCAGGTGGTGGGTGGCAGAGCTTGTCCCTTCGCTCCGTTCAGGGCAGGCTCTGAGTGAAACGAAGGATGGCAGGTGGCTCGTTGGTTGTTGACTGTTGATTGTTGACTGTTGATTGTTGAGTGTTGACTGTTTTCCCCTTATCTTCTTCTTTGCCAGAGGAGCAGGGCGATGAGCAGGATGAGGGAGACAAGCGAGAGGATGTCGCTGGCGCGGCGGATGGGTGTGTCTTCAAAGCTGAGACGGAGGAGATGGTCGCCAGCGGGGACGGGGACAGATAGCAGGCCGTAAGGTGGGCGGGTGTGGGCTGGGGTGAGGGCGAAACGGTCGAGGACGGTGTTCGTGGCGGGATCGAGGAGGGTGGCCGTCCAGCCGGGGTACCACTGGCGCAGGAAGGGCACCCGCTCGCCCTCGCTTCCGGCATGAACCCAGAGGGTTTCGCTGGTCACGCTGTGTTCGAGGCTGTTCACGGCCAGGGTTTCGTCCTGGGGCGCCAGGCTATAATCGACCTGGCTTGTGACCGGCGTCCCGGCCATGTGCAGGTCGGCAATGGGCGACCAGGCCGGGATTTCCTGGGCGGTGATGGTCATGCCGGTCATTTCGTCGGCGCTGCGCTGGAATTCCATCAGCCCGGCCAGGGTGGCGCCGCCGGGCGGGGGCGGCGCCACCTCGACCTTCAGATAAGCGGCGCTGCCCAGGATGATCAGGCCGGCCAGCAGCAGCGGCGGCAACCAGCCTTCGTTTTCCTCGCCCAACACGGTGGGGGCCAGGACGGCCAGGGCCAGGGCGGCCAGGGTGAGGTAGCGCCAGGGGAACTGGGCCGATGACACCAGCGGCAGGTGGTCCCAGGCCCAGGTCGAAACGGCGGTGGTCAGCCAGAGGCTGGCGAGCAACACCGCCAGCCAGAAGCCGATTTCCAGCCGCGAGCGGGCGTCGCGGCGCAGCCAACGCCACCCGGCCAGCGCAGCCAGGGCGAAGGGAACCAGGCCGAGCTGGTAGCTGAGGGGGTCGTTGGGGCCAGGTTCACTGATGCCGAAACCCCAGCGCGGGTCGAAAAGTTGGGCGAAGTAGACGAAATGGTCGTGGAAGTCGTAATAGCCCTTGAACCACTGGTCGAGGTTGACGAAACGGGCTTCGAGCAGGGCCGGGAGGACGAAGAAGGCGGCCAGGGCCAGGCCGAGGCCCATCCCCAGGACTGGAGCGATCAACGCCCGCAGCCCGGTTCGCAGCCGCTTGCCCCGATCCGGGCTGCGGCGGGCGACGCCGATGACCAGGATGAGGATGTAGCCGGCCAGGACGGGCGTGAAGATGAGGGCGACCAGGTTGGAGCTGAGGTGGACGGCGGCATAGCCGAGGGCGGCAAGGGCGAGGCTGCGCGGGCAGGGCCGGAGGACGGCGCGGCGGGCGCCCAACAGGGCCAGCGGCAGCAGGGCCAGGGCCAGGCTTTCGGCCATGGCTGCGCGCACATAGATGTCGACCAGATGGTAGGGCGCATAGACAAAGGCCACGGCCGCCACCAGCGCCGCCCGCTCGCCCCGCCAATCGCGCACGAAGAACCACATACACCAGGCGCCCACCAGGATGGTGGCGATGAAGGTGGCTTCGACCGCGCCCTCAAGGCTGAGCGGCAACAGGCGATAGAGCAGCGTCCCCAGAAAGGTGGCGGCGGGGGCGTAGATGTTGAAGAAGGGGTAGCCGTAGCCAAAGGCCCAGTCGGGCGACCAGCGCGGGAAGATCGTGCCTTCGTTCCAGGTCAGGTTGTATTGCAGGATGAAGTAAACATCGTGCCGGGCGTCGTGCGCACCCCAGAAGTAGCCCGGCCGCAGCAAGGGCGCGAGGGCGAAGGCGCACAACAGGGTCGTGGCCCAGAAGGAAGGAGAGCGGAGGAAGCGGGGCACGGGAGACAACAGCCCCAGGTCGCGGCCTGGGGCTGGATGAAAGGCAGGGAAGTGGGCGGGGCGCCGGATCAGGGCGGGGGTTCTTCGATGTAGATTTCGATCCACGGCGCACAGGTGGGGTTGGCCGTGCACTCGCTGGAATAGAACTGATACCAGACGTTCGAGCCTTGCTCGCCGCGGAAGAGGAAGCCGTTGTTCTGGTCGGGATGGGCGTACATGTCCTGGATCTGCGAGCTGATGTCCCAGGTGTAGCTGCGGACCTGCGGCGTCAGTTGGGCTTCGGCGATGATCTGGTCCGAGCGGTCGACGCCGAGGCTGTCGGCGCCGGGTCTAGCCCAGCGAACTGACGCCGTGGCGCTGTTCCAGGTGACGGCGGCCTCGTCCCACGGGCGCAACAGGCGATAGAGCCGCGCCCGCGAGGTGCCGCTGTTGTTGGGGTTGTTGCCAGCCTCCACCAGGTTCATGTGCAGCTTCGCCGCCAGGGGCTTGACGCCCGGCCCCAGAGACGGCGGGACGATCTTCATGGCCAGGTGCCATTGTTTGTCGCCGCGGATCGAGGCAACCGGAGAGGAGCCGTTGTTCAGGTCTGGCTCCCAGCCGTTCAGGTTGCCTTCGCTGATACCGTTATAGCCATCCACGCCGGGGCGAGCGATGATCCAGCGGCGAGAGGGGCCAGCGACGAAACGCATCAGGCCCTGGGCAGGCGTGGGCGCGTTATAGGTCTCGCCCTCCCACACCAGATACTGCAAACCCAGCCCGACATCGCGATCCTGCACGCCCCAGGTGAAGCCGATCTGGGCGTTGGAGAGGAAATCGGAGCCGAATTGGTCGAGTGGGATCGAGGCTTCGGTCAGCCAGCCATTGGCGCGGCGGATGGTCTGCGACTCGACGCCCAGGGCCAGCCCGCCGCTGTTGGTCGCCAGTCCGTCCGGGCTGAAGGTGAGGCGGATGTCGCCCAGGCTGAAGATGCCGCTGTTGTCCACATCGAAGGTGAAGGCGGCCATGTCGTCGAAATGCCAGTTGCGCGCGACGCGCACGACATTGTCGTCGGTGACATCGAAGGCGATGTAGAGTTTGTCGGAATCCCAGACCAGGCTGGCCCAGGCGCTGAGGTCATTGGGCTGCGGGCGTTCGTCGACCGGCGGAAAGCTGGCGGTGGTGCGGTCGAGCTGGATTTTTTGGTAGCCGCTCCAATCGCTGAGGTTGCCATCGACGACGGGCGGCGTGCGCTGCCAGACGACATCGAAGCTCCTGGCGGCGGGGTTGGCAGGGGCGGCGCGGAGGGAGGCGGCGGGGCCGATGAGCAAACCACCGAGGGCGAGCAAGATCGGCAGGAGGGAGCGAAATCGCAAGGGAAGAAGGGGCATGGGAAGGGAAAGTCTCCTCAAAAGGGTATGTGGTTTTGGGGAGTTGAGACGTAGTGTAGCGCAAAGCCGGTCGCGCGGCGAAATCACAGCCTCTGGGCAAGCGCCCTTCATTCGGCCACAGCCGAGGCCAGCCCCCCGCCCAAGGCCCCCATCATCCCCCCCACCAGCCAGATCACGCCGCACAAAAGCACCGAGAAGAACAGACTGCCGCCCACCGTATCCAGCCGCATCAAGTCCATGCCGGCGTTGGCAAAGGCCTCGAGCACGCCCTGCGGCAGCAGGTGCAGGCTGGTCATGGTGTCGCCGGCCAGGTTGAAGCGCACCGGCGACAAGGCGATGTTGACCAGGCCGTCCACGATCCCGGCCAGGATGCCTGCGCCCAGGCCCGCCACCGCCGCCCGGTTGCGGAAACCGAGCTGGATGGCCATGCGCCCGGCCAGGAAGCCGCCAATGGCATAGGCAAGCAGCCGCAGCGGCAGAGCGGCAAAGCCACAGACCGGGATCACCCCCAGCACCGAGAAAGCCACAGCCAGCAGTGCGCCCACCAGCCCCCCGCGCAACAGGCTACGGCTCACGGTCGTTTCTCCGGCGCGGCGGCGCTTCGTTCGTCGTTCATGGCTTCATTCTACACAGCCGCCGGTGCGCGGCCAAATAATCGGTCTCTGAACACAGATAGAGAAATGTGGAAGTTGTTCCACTATGTACCAGGCGTTGATCGTTTCTATCATTGCAGGGTGGGAGGGTCTTGAGTGAGCAAAGGAAGCAATCCCGTTCTCCACGCGAGTTGAGTTACTTTTCGGAGAACGTAGTTTATATTACGGATTATCTCGATATTTGGAGGTATGTTTATTTGTGATTTCTTGAACAAATCACAGGTGAAATAAGTAGAGGTACTTCGATGACGCGCATCATCTCACTCCTGATCGGCTTCGTGCTCGTGGTTGGCATGGCGGTGGCGATGGCGTCCCAGGCGGCCGAGGAAAGGCCAACGGCAGGGGATGGCGACGATTGGGGGACGGGGAAGGAGCGGTCAGCCTCGTCGAGGCAGACGTTGCTGAACAGCGCCCCCTACCCGCGCACCTACATGTTCTACCATAGCAGCCCACCCAATAACTGCGTGACGACGACGGACCGAGACGGCGTCTTGGGTCAGGCGGCCGTGTATGCCAATGTGATCGAGACGCTGATGCAATACGGGGCCAACGACCCGGCGCCGGGCTATGAGGGTTGGTCGTCGCTGAAACCGTGGCGCCTGCCGACGAGCGGCAGCACCTGCACGGACAGCGACCCCAAGCTGGCGGCGTGGCTGCAAAGCCAGTCGGAGGCGCTGGCGAACGGGACGCAGCGAAACTGTTGGGGCGAGACCGTTCTGCACTCGCAAATTGCCTTCATCTCGACCTGGAACTACTACGCCGATGCCATTGGCGGTTTTCGCAAGCTGCACCAGGATGCGATGCTGGCCTGCGACGAAGCGGATGGGACGTCGGCGGGAGAGACGCTGCCGGTGGAGTATCAGACCAGGCAGACCTGGGCGGTGCACACCACGGGCGCCAACAATGCCGCCACCCGGGGGCTGATACCGCGCTGGCGGGAGTATGGCGGGGCCAATGTCCTGGTCGGCGCGCCGGTCAGTCCGGGCGCGGATAACATCTGCTCGACGGCGCCATCGCCGTGGGGGACGAATGCGCAGTGGCGCTATGTGGATTGGCTGCCAGCCTGGCTGCACGAGCGGATTGGCGGCATTGCGGCCTGGGATGGGGTGCGGATGGACCTGCCGGGCAACATTCACTCGTACTGGAGTCCGAAGGACATCGACCAAGATCTGGATGGCTGTCGTGATTATGCGCAGAATGGCGCGCCGGTGACATCGCCTCCATGTCCAGTTGAAGCAATACCCGCAGGGCGCAAGTATCTGGACGCCATCTATCGCGCTGGCAACGACTACATCTTCGGCAAGATCCATGAGTCAGGCTATCATCCGGCCTGGCTGATCGGCGGCAACGACGCCTGGATGCCCCAAGATAGCGACAGTAACTACATGCCCGGCTTCGCCGCCTCAGACGAGATCGATTTCACCATCGCCGAGAACTGGACGGATCGTTGGGAAACCACCTCCGGGGGCGCTCAACTATACTACTTTTCGCAATGGCGAGACCCCAACACTGGCGGTGGCGTCAATGTGAGCTTTGCTCAAGCAATCAAGATCTGGGATCAGTGGTCGCACCACGGCAACGGCGACAAGTCCTATGTCATCCTCTCCAAATGCATCTTCAACGGTCTGATCCCACCCGGCTGGACGTGTACACCGACCAACATGTACCGGGAATTTCGCTTCAGCCTGGCTGCGGCTACGATGCTCGACGCCCATCACGGCTTCATCGGCGCCGCCAACACCCTGCGGCCGGAATGGTTCGACGAATATGCCGTCTATCCCACCAATCAGGCGGCAGACACCCCCACCGAAAAAGCCCTGGGCATCGGCTGGCTGGGGATGCCGGCCGCCGACATGTACACCCCCAACGCCAGCGGCCAGGTCAGCAGCACCATCTACAGCGCCCTCGCCGCCGCCAACTGGCAGACTGTCATCGATAACAGCGTCTGGGTGCGCTACTTCAAGCGTGGGGTGGCGTTGCTCAACCCGACAGGGAGCAGCCGGACGGTGACGCTGCTGCCCGGCGAGTATTGGCGCATCCAGGGCGTCCAGGATGCCGCCGTCAACAACGGGACTCAGATCAGCGGCAACAGCGTGTCCGTGCCCCCGCACGATGGCCTGCTGCTGGTCAAAGGCCCGCTGACTTCCTCCTGCTCGACGACGCCGCCTACTGACACACCCACACCCACCCGGACGCCCACCCCGACTCGAACACCCACCCGCACGCCGACGCCGACGCTCACACCCACGCCCACCCGCACGCCGACGCCCACACCAACACCCACGCCCTCGGCCAACAGCATCGTGCTGGAAGCGGAAAGCGGCGTCCGCACCAACATGTCGGTGGGCGTCAGCGGCGGTTGCAGTTACATCTACGGCGGCGACTGGCAGACGGGCTGGAGCGATTACACCTTCACGGCTGCCGCCGGAACCTATCGTCTGCACGGCGTCGTCGCCAACCCGGGCGGCGTGGGGTCGTTCTACTACAAGCTGGATGCACAGGCGGTCAAGCTGTGGTACTACACGCCTGGCGATGCTAACTGGCATTGGGATACCGATGACGAAACCCTGCCGCTGGCGACGGGCGGCCAGCACACATTGCGCATCTATGGCGGGCGACCCAACAGCCGGCTGGATGTGATCGAGATCAACCTGGGGGCGACGCCGACATTCAACGGCAGCACGTGCCTGGGCAGCCTGGCGCAAATCTTCAAGCAGCCGCAGCGGGAGCCGCGTCATCTCGAGGCCGTCCTGGCGCGCCTGCGTCGTTTGTTCGCACCTCTCATGACAAGGAGAAGACTATGAATCATCCCTTTGTACGCCTGGCGCTCCTTTGCATCACCGCCATTCTGGTGATGGCGGTCGCGGCCTCCTCGACCGTGGCCTCGCCGCCTTTGCCCTCCCAGGCCAACGTGACCTCGGTGCAGTTCGACGGCGAGGTGCTGACGGTGGAAGTGCGCGGTGACTATGCCTATGTCGGGCTCGACACGGGCCTGGTCATACTCGATATCACCCAGCCAACTCATGCAATCGTCAAGGGCATGACCACAGGTCGAACAATCACGATTGCTCTCAGTGGTGACTATGCCTACACTTCCGGGGGGGGACTGCTGCGGGTGATCGATGTCTCGCAGCCGGCGCGGCCGCTGAAACTGTCCGAGAGCGATGCGTTTGGCAGCATCGACGATCTGGCCGTCTATGGCGATCATGTGTACCTGGCCAGCGAGATGGGTTTCCGCATCGTCGATGTAAGCGATCCGCTTGCGCCGGTTGTGGTCGGGGCTGTGCCGGATCGCGGGGAGTTGAAGGGGCTGGATGTGGCGCCCGACGCCACGACCGGACGGCTGTATGCCTATGTGGTCGGCTATCCGGTGGAAGTCCTGACCGATGTCTGGGTCGGCGGCGGCCTAAGAGTCCTCGATGTCACCGAACCGACGAACCCGCAGGAGGTCTATCCGTGCAGCAATGCGGATCCCTGCGCTCAGGAGTTTGGACCGCATGATATCCGCGTGCAGGGTCAATTCGCCTATATCGCCAACTACCGCGACAGTGTGGCCGGTGCGAAAGGCCTCACCATCTATGACCTGGCCGATCCTCTACATCCGGTGGGGGTCGGCGCCTACCCCACCCATGAATCCTCCTACCATGTGACTACATCGGGGAACAGAACCTTTTTCACCACCGCCTACATGCCATACCCGTGGCAAGGCGATCTGCTGTACAGCATCGACGTCACCGACAAGGCTCATCCGCGCTCGCTTGCCGCACAGGAGCTGGACCAGAATCGGACGGGAGGTCTGGCGGCTTCGCAGGCCAAAGGCTGCGTGTTTGCAGCGCAGCAGGCGCGGGGCTTGAAGATCCTCTGCCAGGCCACGGCCGACCTGACCCCGCCCTCGCTGACATATCTGCCCATGTTGACCAGGCCGGCGGGGTGAGAAAGTCCGGCGAAGCTTTCGGTGAACTTTCAACCGCTTGTTTTTGTTGATTTCAGGCGACCCCTACTGCTTCACAAGCCATCTTCATTACCAGCGCAGATGCCGCGGATAGTGATTCTTGACCACCCTGCCCACCCGCTTGCCCCAGCCCAGCCCAAACCCCGCCAGCGTGACCAACACCCACCCCTCCGGCCCCTCAGCGGTGAGCGTTTCGCCAGCCAGATAGGCCCCTGCCTCGACCTCCGAGACGGCGGCGGTGTTCAGAACGTCGGCCGGGGCGAGGGCCAGCGCCAGGGCGTGGTCAGGCTCGAAACGCTCGCCGGCGATGCGGCCCCCGCGCAGCCCCGCCCGCACCACCCGCACCCCCTGCCAGAAGTCCGGCCCGACCGGCGTCCGATAGAGATGCTCGCCGTACTGCGCCCAGCCGTCTTCGGGGAGGGTCAGGCGCACAGTCTGTTCCCAGAAGCGGCGGAGGGGAGCGGGCGGCATGGCCCTGCGGACCGGCGGGAGGGGAGCGGGGTCGGAGTCGCCGGTGCGGGCGAGGAGGGCGAAGAAATGCCCCTCGCCCGGCGCCCGGTGCGGCCAGAGGCGCACACATCGCTCCAGCGGCAGCCCGGCGGCCAGGTCGCGCTCGATCCAGTCCGGGCGGCCGGGGTCGAAGCCGGGCGGCCGGGGCGGCGACAGCAGCTCGAAATCGGGCCGGCGGCGCAAGAAGCGGGCGACCGCGCCCTCGTCTTCCTCGGGTGCAAAGGTGCAGGTGGCATAGAGCAGCCGTCCGCCGGGGCGCACCATGTGGGCGGCCGCCAGCAGGATGGCGTCCTGGCGCAGGGCGCAGCCCGCTACGGCGGCCGGTCGCCACTGGCGGCGGGCGGCAGGCGTCTTGCGGAACATGCCCTCGCCCGAACAGGGGGCGTCCACCAGCACCCGGTCGAAGCGCTCCGGCCAGCGTTCGGCCAGGCGCTCCGGGGCCTCGTTCGTCACCAGAATGTTGGCGGCCCCGAAGCGTTCCAGGTTGGCGACCAGGGCCGGGATGCGGTCCCCGACCGCTTCGTTGGCCACCAGCAACCCCTGCCCTGCCAGTCGCGCCGCCAGATCGGTGGCCTTGCCGCCGGGCGCGGCGCAGAGGTCGAGCACCACTTCGCCGGGTTGCGGGGCCAGCAGGCTGGCCGCGGCCAGGGCGCTGGGGTCTTGCAGATAATAGAGACCGGCGGCGTGGTAGGGGTGGTGGCCGGGGCGGGCTTCCAGGTCGGGCGGGAGCAGGAAGCTATCGGGGCGCCAGGGGACGGGCGGCATCTCCCAGCCGGTGAGGGCTTGCAGGACAGATGGGGCGATCTTGAGGGTGTTGGGGCGCAGGGCCTGGCGCGGGGGCTGGTCGAAGCTGGCGCGAAAGGCGGCGGCTTCGTCGCCCAGCAGGGCGTCCATGCGGGCCAGAAAGGCGGAGGGAAGGTCAGGGATGGGCATGACAGGGGCTATTCTACACGATTGACAGCCTCCTTGCCCCCATGCTAAGATTCGGCCTGTCGTCGAAGCTGGCGACGTTTGGCTATGATCCTGCTATTACCCTTTTCCTCTCGCAACCGATTTCGCACCTCAGACACGGAGCGCCGCCTCCGTGTCTGTTTTTGTCGAGGCTTGTCACGATGACTAAATACATTTTCGTCACCGGCGGCGTGGTCAGCGGCCTGGGCAAGGGCGTGACCGCCGCCGCCATCGGCCGGCTTTTGCGCAGCCGCGGCGTGACCGTGGCCGTGCAGAAGCTCGACCCCTATCTCAACGTCGATCCAGGGACGATGAGTCCCTATCAGCACGGCGAGGTCTTCGTCACCAACGACGGGGCCGAGACCGACCTGGATTTGGGGCATTACGAGCGTTTTACGGGCGTCGATGTCACCCGGTCGAGCAATGTCACCAGCGGCCAGATCTATCATGAGGTGATCAGCCGCGAGCGCCGGGGCGACTATCTGGGCGGCACGATCCAGGTCATCCCGCATGTCACCAACGAGATCAAACGCCGCATCGGGCTGGTGGCGCGCGAGACCGGGGCCGAGGTGGTGCTGGTGGAGGTGGGGGGGACGGTGGGCGACATCGAGGGCGAGCCGTTTCTGGAAGCCATCCGCCAGATGCGCAAGGATGTGGGCCGGCAGAACGCCGTCTACATCCACCTGACGCTGCTGCCGCACATCGGCGCGACCGGCGAGCTGAAGACCAAGCCCACCCAACACAGCGTCCGTGACCTGCGCGGGATCGGCATCCAGCCGGATGTGATCTGTTGCCGGGCGGATGTGCCCATCGATGACGAAGTGCGCGAGAAGATCGCCCTTTTTTGCGATGTGGAACAGCGGGCGGTCATCCCCCTGGTAACGGCCAGCACCATCTACCAGGTGCCGCTGACGCTGGAACAAGCCGGGCTGGGCGAGTATCTGGTCGAGCGGCTGGGCCTGGAAGCCGGCCCGACCGACCTGGCCACCTGGAGCGATCTGGTGGCCCGCATCCGCTCGCCCCGGCCCAGCGTGCGCATCGCCCTGGTGGGCAAATATGTGGCCCTGCAAGATGCCTACATGAGCGTGCGCGAGGCGCTCTTCCATGCTGGCGTCGAGCAAAACCACAACGTCGATATCGACTGGATTCATTCCGAAGAACTCGAGCGCGGTCGCTGTCTCGACCGCCTGGCCGAGGCCGACGGCATCATCGTCCCCGGCGGCTTTGGCTACCGCGGCATCGAGGGCAAGATCATCGCCGCCCGCTTCGCCCGCGAACACCAGACGCCCTACCTGGGGCTGTGCCTGGGCATGCAGGTGATGTGCATCGAGCTGGCCCGGCATGTCTTTGGCGGCGACGAGCCGAACAGCACCGAGTTCAACCCCACCACCCGCTACCCGGTCATCGACCTGATGGCCGACCAGCGCGACATCGCCAACATGGGCGGCACCATGCGTTTGGGTCTGTACCCGTGCTGTTTGCAGCCGGGCAGCCGGGCGCAGGCGGCCTATCGGGGCGAACTGGTGCAAGAGCGGCACCGGCATCGTTGGGAGTTCAACAACTACTATCGCCAGGTCTTGGCGCAGGCGGGGCTGCGTTACAGCGGCCTCAGCCCGGATGGGCGCCTGGTCGAGATCGCCGAACTGGCCGACCATCCCTTCATGGTGGGCAGCCAGTTCCACCCCGAATTCAAATCCCGCCCCGAACTGCCGCACCCGCTGTTCTCGGCCTTCGTGCGCAGCGCCATCGATCACCAAACCATTCGTCAGGCCCCGCTTCTGGCCTGACTTGTGCTAGAATAGCAACACAATTCTCATTCCAATCACAAGATTCAAACGATCTGGAGCTGTCGTTCTATGTCCGGTCACAGCAAATGGGCCAATATCAAGCACCGTAAATCCGCCGTCGATGCCCGGCGGGGCAAAATATTCACCAAGATCGCCCGCGAATTGCAGGTGGCGGCACGGCATGGCGGGCCAGACCCCGATATGAACATGCGGCTGCGGCTGGTTTTGGACAAGGCCCGCGCCGCCAACATGCCCAAGGATAACATCGAGCGCGCCATCGCCCGCGGGTCCGGAACCGAAAAAGGCGAAGACCTGGAAGAAGTCATGTACGAAGCCTACGCGCCGCACGGCATCGCCCTCCTGATCGAAGTCCTGACCGACAACCGCAATCGCACCGTCTCGGACCTGCGCCATGTGCTGACCAAAGCCGGCGGCAACATGGCCAGCGCCGGGGCCGTGGCCTGGCAATTCAACCGCAAGGGCCAGATCATGCTCGACGCCGCCAAACTCGACCCCGATGAACTCTTCCTCACTGCCGTCGAAGCCGGGGCCGAAGATGTGGCGGTGAGCGATGGCGCCGCCGAAATCCTCACCGCCGACGCCGACTTGGGCGCCGTGCGCGACGCCCTCAGTCAGGCCGGCCTCGCCATCGAGAGCGCCGAGCTGACCATGACCCCGCAGACCGAGGTCGAACTGGATGTCGAGGCGGCCATGCAGATCATGGGCCTGGTCGAGCGTCTGGAAGAACTGGACGACGTGCAGAAAATCCACTCCAACCTGGCCTTCACCGACGCCCTGATGGCGCAACTCGAGACCGCGTAGGGGCGGGGTCCCCCCGCCCCCCGCCCGCCCGCCGCCCGCCGCCCCCGCCCAGGGCGAGGGGACCTCGCCCCTACGCGGGGTGCCCCTCCACCCACCTTCGAGGGCGAGGGGACCTCGCCCCTACGCGGGGTCCTCCCCGCCCCACCAGGGCGAGGGGACCTCGCCCCTACCAGTGCGCGTGTGAATCATTCTCCCACCGTCATCCTCGGCATCGACCCCGGCATCGCCATCACCGGCTTTGGCGTGGTGGCCGACCATCGCGGCGACCCTCGCGTCGTCGAATTCGGCGTCATTCGCACTCCGGCCGAGGACCCGCTGCCCCAGCGCCTGCAAACCCTCTACGCCGAATTGAGCGCCCTGCTAGCTCGGCATCGGCCTCGCGCCATCGCCATCGAGGAACTCTTCTTCGCCAAGAACGCCCGCACGGCCCTGACCGTCGGCCACGCCCGCGGCGTCGCCCTCCTGGCCGCCGCTCAGTCGGGCGCTCACATCTACCAGTACAAGCCGGCCGAGGTGAAGCAAGCCGTCACAGGCTATGGCAATGCCGAAAAACGCCAGATCCAGGAGATGGTGCGACTCCTGCTCGGCCTGGACGACATCCCCCGCCCCGACGATGCCGCCGACGCCCTGGCCATCGCCCTCTGCCACTTTCAGTCGGCGCGTTTTCACACCGCCTTCCCAGAGTCTTCTTCCCCCATCTGAGACCCGAACCTGCCCTCTTTCTGCCAACCAGGAGCATTTGCATGGCTGCTGCACCCAAAGCCCGCATCCTCATCGCCGAGGATGAACCCGCCTTGCGCAACCTGCTCGAGATCAGCTTGTCGGCCAACGGCTATCACATCTACCAGGCCAACGATGGGCAAGATGCCCTCGACCGACTCAAGGCGCACAGCGACATCGACCTGGTCATCCTCGACATCATGATGCCCCGGCTCGATGGCTTCACGGTCTTGAAGGAAATCCGCAAGACCTCGGAGGTGCCGGTCGTCATCCTCACCGCCCTCGGCTCCAGCGAGGACATGGTCAAAGGCTTTGCGTTGGGCGCCGATGACTACATCACCAAGCCCTTCACCTTTCTCGAAGTCGCCGCCCGCATCGAAGCCATCCTCCGCCGCGTGCGTTGGCTCACCCAGCCGGCCGCGCCGCCCACCGTCTTTCGCGCCGGCCATGTCGTGTTGGATGTCGAGGCCCACACCGTCGTCGTGCAGGGCGCGCTCTGCCACATGACCCCGATCGAGTTCAGCCTGCTGCGCTACTTCATGACCCACCCCAACCAGGTCATCACCAAAGACGATCTCTTCCGCGATGTCTGGGGCTACGAATTCGAAGGCTCCACCAACCTGGTGGAAGTGGCCGTGCGCCGCCTGCGCGAGAAAATCGAACTCAACCCCTCCGACCCGCAACTGATCCGCACCGTGCGCGGCGTCGGCTACCGCTTCCACCCCGGCCCTGATACACCATGATCGCCCGCTTGCGCGGTCGCGCCGAGCATATCGGCGACGACCACCTCATCGTCGATGTCGGGCCGTTGGGCCTCACCGTCTTCATGCCGGCCAGCCAGTTGCTGGGCCTGCACGCCGGCCAATCGGTGGCGCTCTTCACCCACCTGCACATCCGCGAGCAGGACATCTCACTCTTTGGCTTCAACAGCGCCGAAGACCTGCAACACTTTCAGATGCTCCTCGGCGTCGATGGCATTGGCCCGCGGCTGGCCCTCAACATCCTCTCGACCATGACCGCCGACAGCCTGCGCCTGGCCGTGGCCAACGACGAACCGGGCCTGCTGACCCGTGTGCCGGGCATCGGCGTCAAGACCGCCCGCAAGATCCTCTTCCAACTCAAAGACAAACTGGCCCCCACCGACCTCGACGCCGCCGGCCTGCGGCTGCTGGGCGACGCCGACGCCGAAGTCATCGACGCCCTCACCACCCTCGGTTACAGCGTCGTCGAGGCGCAACGAGCCTTGCAATCCATCCCCAAAGACACGACCGGCGTCGAAGACCGCCTGCGCGCCGCCCTTTCCTATCTTGCGCCCTGATTGCTTGCCAGCTAAGTGTTCACCGTAGAGGTGCGACGCACTTCTTTCAGCTCCGTGCAGGTCCTGAAGTCGCTCGAAATGCGTCGCACCTGGAACTGATACCTTGCCAGCACCTGCCACCCCTGCTATAATGTCATCCCACCGCGCCACCCTAGCTCAGCCGGTAGAGCAGCGCACTCGTAATGCGCAGGTCATCGGTTCGAATCCGATGGGTGGCTCCTCATTCCAACCCCGGTCGTTTGCGACTGGGGTTTTTTCTTGACCACCGGCCCACCCATGCCGACCGGCGCCCCCCCCTCCCCCACCCCCGTGGCCTGGCTCCGACCCCTGCTGCGACTCATCGGCCATCCCCTGTGGCTGCTGCTGCTGCTGACCGCCGTTGCCCTGGCCGGCGCCGCCCACCTGTGGCTGCCCCAGGCCCCCACCTCACTTGGGGCCGATGCCAGCGCCCTCGCCGCCTGGCTGGACGCGACCGCCGCCTCTCTCCCGGCCGGTTCACTCTTGTCGCTGCTCGGCGTCCTCGACCTGGCCCACAACCCCGGCCTGCGCCTCCTGCTGGCCCTGCTGGCCGCCACCCTCGTCCTGCGCCTGTTCGACGCCCTCCACCTGGCCTGGGCCACGCGGCGCCTGGCCCCGCCCGATCACTGGCTTCCCCGCCTCGCCCTGGTCGAGCGCCAGCAACCCGGCGCAGCCAGCGGCCGGGGGCCGGCCCTGGCGCAGCTATTCGAGCGTTGGCAAACCGCCTCGCACCCTGCCGACGATGCCGCCGCAGCCTATGACGAAGCCTTCGGCGACCGCAACCAGCGCTTCACCTGGGCGGCGCCCCTGATCGAACTGGGTCTGCTGCTGGCCCTGTTGGTTTTGGCGCTCGACCTGCGCAGCGGCTGGCAGATCGACACCCTCAGCCTCGACCCCGGCCAGAGCGCCAGCCTGGCCCCCTTTGGCCCTGACCTCGTCCGCCTGGACGAGACCGGCGCCACCCTGGAACTCTGCTGCCGGCGACCGACCTCGGCCCCCCTCGCCCCATCCCTCCACCTGGTTACGCCCGGCCTGCGGCTGAACGTCCGGCAGGTTGGCCCGGCCGTCTCGCTCTCGGCCCAGGCCGAAGGGGAGGTCGTGCCGCTTCAGGCTGTCGAAGGGGGCGGCGCGCCCGCTTCGGCGCTCGTCCTCCGCTTCCCTGCCGAACGCGCCGAACGCGCCGTCGCCCTCCCCGACCGCAACCTCTTCCTGCGGCTGGTGGCGCTGCCCGGCGATCAGTTCAGCCTGCAGGCGCTCGACGGCGCCAACAATGTGCTCTTGACCGAGTCCCTCGCCGCCGCCGCCAACCTGACGGTGGGCGATGTCAGCCTGCAAGTCCGGCCCGGCCACTACGCCGTGGTCAGCGTCGTCGCCCGGCCCTGGCAAGGGTTGTTCGTCCCGGCCCTGCTCCTGGCCCTGGTGGGATGGCTGCTGCGTTGGCGCTTCCCCTATGTGCGCGGGGGCCTGCGGCTGAACGAGGGCGGGGCGATGGTGCGCTGGCAGGGACAGGCCGGCGGCCGGCCCAGGGTCGATGACCTCGCCGGCGCCCTGGCTAGGGCCGAAGCGGATCAGCTCAGATAATCGCGCAGCTTGCGGCTGCGGATGGGGTGGCGGAGTTTGCGCAGGGCTTTGGCCTCGATCTGGCGGATGCGCTCGCGGGTGACGCCAAATTCCTGGCCGACTTCTTCCAGGGTGTGGCTCATGCCGTCGTTGAGGCCAAAGCGCAGTTCCAACACCTTGCGCTCGCGGTCGCTCAGTTGTTCCAGGATCTCCTGCATCTGCTCTTTCAGGAGCTGGTTGCTGGCCACATCGGCCGGGGCGGGCAGGCTCTCGTCCTCGATGAAGTCACCGAGCGAGCTACTGTCCTCATTCCCCACCGGCATCTCCAACGACATCGGCTCCTGTGAGACGCGGGTGATCTTGCGGACTTTGGCCGCCGCCCGTTTGACCGTGCGCTTTTGCACCGCATCCAGCGGCCGGCCTTCTTTCATCGCCAGGCGAATGGCCTCGCGTTCGTCCTCCGATTCGATGAAATCCATCTCCACCGCCACTTCCTCGGCGGTTGGCTCTCGCCCCAGCTCCTGCATCAGCCGGCGCTGGACGCGCAACAGCCGGTTGATGTTTTCGACCATATGCACGGGGATGCGGATGGTGCGGGCCTGGTCGGCGATGGCCCGGCTGATCGATTGGCGGATCCACCAGGTGGCGTAGGTGCTGAATTTGAAGCCCAATTCGTAGTCGAATTTCTCGACCGCCCGCAACAGCCCCAGGTTGCCCTCCTGGATCAGATCAAGAAAGCTCATCCCGCGGCCAATGTAGCGCTTGGCCACGCTCACCACCAGGCGCAGATTGCTGCGGCTCAGTTCCTGCTGCGCCCGCAGGCCGTCGTCGATCGTCCGGCGCATCTGCTGGCGCTGGTCGTCCGCGAGGGAAGCCAGCATCACCGCCGGGGTCACGTCTGCCGCCGTCGCCAGCTCCTTCAGTTCGGCCTCGGCGCGCTGGCCGGCGCGGATGCGTTTGGCGATGGCCACCTCCTGGTCGCCGGTCAACAAGGGGTGCTGGCCGATCTCGCGCAGATACTGGCGCACCGGGTCGGCGATGCTGATGTCGTCGATGATGCGCTCGACCGGCAGCACGGCCTCGGCCTCGACCTCGGCCTCGAGGTCCTCGTCGCGATCGAGGAAGGGGAAGATATCGACATCGTCTTCGGTTTCGGCGTCGATATCCAGCACCGGCACATCCAACAATTCATTTTCGTCTTCGTCCGGTTCGTCCTCGTCCTCGCTTTCGTCGTTGGTGTAGGGCTGTTCGTCGGCCGCATCCTCGTCGAAAACGAAGGTCAGATCATCGAAGTCGTCGTTGTATTCGGTTGTACGGTTCGACGAAGTGCGGGAACTGGTCATCGCTGCGGATACGGAAGACGTCAACGGCGCTGGTCCATCAGCCAACGGCTGGAGTGGCGGCGCGAGGCAAGGGCCTGTTCGAGGTGTTTCAAGTCGCGAGTCTGTCGGGTCAATTGCCGATGAAGTTCGAGGTCGGCGCCGTCGCTGGCATGGAGCAGGATCTCCAGGTCGCGGCACCGTTCCCGGAGTCGCTGTCTTCGTAGTTGGAGGATGCTATCCAGCAAGTCCTTGCGGCGCTGCTCGTCGCGCACCGTCTCCAGACCGGCAATGGCCTGCTGCAAGGTGGCGGACGCCAGCTGGAGGCCGGGGGCTAGATGGTTCAGGCGTTCGACCAGGGGCAGGGTTGGCCCGGCAGCGGCGTCACTGTACAGGAATTCCTGCTGAGCGTCAAACATGGCGCGGTTGGGGGTTTCCTGAAAGTCCTCGGCGTTGATAGGGTCGAAACGCAGTTGGGCCAGTTCGTGGTCGGCCCAGGCCAACAGAGTGGGCTGGGCGAAGAGATGGGCCAGGATGTGCAGCTCCAGCCGGTTCAGAGGCTCTGAGGAGGCGGCGGTGGCAGGTCTTACGGGCGCGGGCGGCCTGGGGGCGGGGGCAAGGTTGTCGTCCGGCCACAGCGGCGGTTCTTCATCGGCGCCGCTGCTGGCGGGCGGGTGAGGTTCGGGCGCAGGGGGCTGCTGGCGCGGGCCGGCTTTGGCCCGCCCTTGCTGGCGCACGTAGTTCTCCAATTCGAGGTCGATCTCGCGTTCGTTGACGCCGACCAGACGCGCCAGCCGGCCGATATAGTGGCGGCGCTCGACCGGGTCGTCGATCTCGCTGATGCTGGGCGCCAGCTGGCGGACGAGCTGGACTTTGCCCTGCGCCGTTTTCAGGTCGGCGGCGGCGGCGCTCTGCTCGAAGAGGAAGTCGAGCAAGGGGGTGGCGGCGGCGATGAGGTGTTGCCAGGCGGCGGGGTCGTGGCGGATGACGTCGTCGGGGTCCTGGCCGGGCGGCATGGCGGCGATCTTGATCACGGCGCCGAGGCGGGTTTCGTAGCGCAGGCCGCGGGCGGTGGGGACGGGGGCGGCGCTGGCCAGGGCCTCGCGCGCCACTTGCAGGCTGCGCAGGGTGGCGCTGGCCCCGGCGGCGTCGGCGTCGAGGGCAAAGACGAAGGTGCGCGTGTAGCGACTCAGGCGCTGCAGGTGTGGCGGGGTGATGGCGGTGCCCATGGCGGCGACGACGTTGTTGAAGCCGGCCTGGTGGGCGCTGATCACGTCCATGTAGCCTTCGACGATGACGGCCTGATCCTGGGCGAGGAGGGCGCGGCGGGCCAGGTCGAGGGCGAAGATGACGCTGCCCTTGTCGAACAGCGGCGTCTGCGGCGAATTGAGGTATTTCGGCTCGCCCTGGTCGAGGATGCGGCCGCCAAAGCCGATCACGCGGCCCTGGGCATCGCGGATGGGGATCATCACCCGGCCCCGGAAACGGTCGTAGTGGCCGCCACCATCGCGGCGCACCACCAAGCCGGCGGTTTCGAGTTCGGCGGCGGCGAAGTCGCGGCCGGCCAGGTAGTTCAGAAGCGCATCCCATCCCTGGGGGGCGTAGCCAAGCTGGAAGCTGGCGACCGTCTCGGCCAGGATGCCCCGGCGTTGGAGGTAGGCCTGCGCCGGTTCGCCGCCGGGGGTGTGCAGCAACTGGTGCTGGAAAAAGCCCGCGGCCAGGGTGTGGATCTCGCGCAGGCGGTTGAGTTTGCTGGCGGCTTCGGGGTCGCGGTCGCGGTCGAGATCGACGTGGGCGCGTTTGGCCAGCAGCTCCAGGGCGGTGCGGAAGTCAACGTTTTCTTTCTTCTCGACGAAACGGATGACATCGCCGCCGGTGCTGCAGGCGCCAAAACAACGCCACGTGCCTCTATCGGGGAAGACGTAGAACGAGGGCGTCTTTTCGGCATGAAATGGGCAAAGGGCCTTGTAGTTGCGGCCGGCTTTTTGCAGCGGGATGTAGCCGCCGATGACATCGACGATGTCGAGGCGGTCTTTGATTTCGTCGATGGCGGACATCGAGGTTCCAGTTTAGCGTGGGGGGTGAAGTCCCTGAGATTGTTCCCAACTCTGATCGGGTGACGCGGAAATCACGAAGAAACCGTGATCTGCGGGGTAGGCCATGACATCAGCAACCCTAATGCCTGCAAATTGCCTTGAATCGTGCGATGCTGTTCTTGCATCAGTCTCAGTAATTCATCTGCATCTCTGTCATCGTGTTGGGCTTTGAAGTGAGGGTTGACAGCCTTCAGATCGTAGTTGTTTTTTTCGATTTGCCCGCGAGTGATGGACCAGCTTCTGTCGCTATCTGCAAGACCTGGCATCAAATTGAAAAAACCAGCGAAATGTTCAGCAGTTAAAGGTTCTGTCTTACTGATCTTTATATCGGATAGGTCGTAGTACCAAATTTTCTCTGTCAGCTCTCCTTTGATGAAAAACAGGATATCTGTCTTGATCGATGCTCCCGCGTTGACAAAAGTTCCTGACGGTAAACTGATAACACACCACAGGTTACACGTATCCAGGAGTTTTCGCTTTGTTTGTACAAAAGCTGTATCATTGGTTCGAAACAGAATGCCCTCATCGACGACGATTGCGCAGCGTCCTCCCGGAGCAAGGCTATCGATGACATGCTGAAGGAAAAGCAACTGGGTAGAACTCGACTTGTAGGCGAATTGCGTTTGCGCCACCTTGCTTTCTTTGCCGCCAAAGGGGGGATTGGTCACGATCACATCGAAGCGCCTCGGTGCGTGTTCGAACAGCCCGCCGTAGATCTCGTTCCCGGTCAGTGTGTTGCCATGCCAAATATGCGGTTCATCGATGCCATGAAGGACGAGGTTAGCGAGTGCGATGGGGTAGATCAGGTTTTCCTTCTCACGTCCGTAGAGATGACACGGTTGGATCGCTGAGTCGGGGGGCAGTTCGCCAACGGAATCTGCTTGTTTCTGCCTCACATGTTCATAGCATTGCACCAGAAAACCACCGGTGCCACAGCAAGGATCATAAATAGACTCGTCCGGTTGCGGATCGATGGCCCTGACCATCGCCCGCACAACTTCGCGAGGGGTGAAGAATTGCCCACCGTCGTTGGACTTGTGCCCCATTTTTAATAACAAGCCTTCGTAGACTTGTGAGAGTGGGAAGATATGCGTTGGATCGATGCTGTCAGCGCGTATCTCCTGAACGCGATTCAGAACCTCGATCAGATTGTATTCGGTATCGATACGCGTCCGTTCGATATTTGCAGCGATTTCGCCGACGATCTTCTGGCGTGATGTCGCTTGGGGGTGCTGGCCGAGTCCCCTCAGGTATGGAAAAAGTTCATCATTGACAAACGCCAGCAGAGAACCTTCACCCTTCGTTTCCAGCTCGCGGCGCTTCCATCCCTGCGGCTTATGGTTGTCTGGGTCGTGAAACAGTGATGGTTCATAGGGCGCGGCCCAGTCGTGCCAGCGATAGGGCGACTCGATGGAGTAATCAAAGACCCGTCCTGTTGCTTCGACTCTTTCTGCCTCGTTCGTTTCCTGCTCGTCAAGAATGCGCAAGAACAGGATCCAGGTAAGCTCAGGTATGTACTGCAAGGCGCCGGCGCAGTTCGAGCGTCGCAAAATATCGGTAATTCCTTTGATCGCTTTGTTCAAAGACTGCTGGGTGGGAAAGACCTTCCCGGATCTTTTAGTTGTCATCATGTTGTCTATTTGTTCGAAGTTCGCTCTCTGGTGCGATTCGATACAGCATCGACGAACTGGAGATACGCCTGAATATAAGCAGATAGTTCAAACAGATCCGTTTTTCGCGACTTATGAACGATCCGCAAGATTTTGCCAGCGTTATGGGGATCAGGTGTGAGTTCGCCTGGGTGTTTCTTGCTCGGCACGAAAATGCCGGTTTCGTCTACTCTGCCGCCCCGTAGCGCCACGCTTGTATCACGTTCTTGGGCCAGCTCTACCGCGGGAATGACAACATACGAGAATATCTCCGGGTATTCGTATGGCGTGCCGTCGGCAAGTGCGTCGTTGCGCCACGCCCATCCTACCATGACCACCAGGTCTTCTTCGGCGTTGATCAGACTGCTCAGGACCTCGAAGCGCGCCGACTGTTCATCAGAGTCAGCATCGACGGCCTTCATCTCGATTTGAACTCGTTTTCCCAGTACGGCATCCCGAATGAAGAAATCCGGGTACTCATGGGCTACGGCAAAGGTCAGCCGCAAGTCGAAACCAAACGCCTCCAGAATCGAGTCATCCATGTATTTGCTGAGCGCATACTCCAGCATGGCGCCAATACGGGTGCGATAAGAGGATAACTGGCGTCTGCCCGTCGGCAATGGCTCGGTAGCCCGGTCGCGTTTGGCCAGTTGTCGCGGAGCAAAAAGGGAGTTGACCTGGTTGACTGCCTGTGGCATGAGCGCGTTGATGAAGATTGTGATCTCCTCGATCATGGCTTTCCCATTCGCGATCTTGTTGCCAATACTGAGTATTTCAGGATGAAGATTCATCATCTGCAAGTCGATTATCCTTTTCTGTGTCGGTGATTTTCAGTGGGAAAGGGAATTCTGAGAGAATTTTCTGTTCATAAGCATCAAGAAGATGCAATTGCCTCTGATAAGCAAGACTTGTCTCGATCACCAGATTCATCCGGCGCGTCAATTCGTCGGCCAGGTGCTGTTGTTCTTGGATGGAGTCAGGAACAAGGACTTCTTGTGCAAGCACGTGTCGCATATTGGCGCGGGGCATCCGCGCCCCCGTCCGCTCTTGCATGGCCGCCTGGACGGTCTGTGGTCTTCGCAATATCCAGGCGAGGAAATCCTTTGAAACGCCTGGTCGCGGTAAGAGCGGCACAAGTTCGGTAGAGCAACGACCCGCGAAGTCAGGAACCGCGACCTTATTCAGATAGGGCCGCAGTTTGCAGTAGAGCACGTGGCGGGCGTCAAACAGAAATGCTGTCCCATGGCCGTGGTTGGAGGAGGTCAAGCCGTCGTACAGAATTCTGCCTGTAACGCTTTCGATATGCTCCAGACCCAGAAATGGTAGCTTAGCAGCCACCGGTGAATCCGGCGCTATGACCGTTCGGTTTTCGACGCACAAATCCCCGATGGCCTGCCATCGATATGCCATTGCAGACTCCAGATGTCTGAAAATATCGCTCGAGGCAACGCTGGCCTAGGCCGCTTGCAGCGCGCCCTCAAAAGATCCCTGCAGAGCCTGGAGAATGACCTGTGGAAACTCAACCACCAGGAAGTAATCGGCAGGGTAGAGATAATCTTCGCCGCTTTCATCGACGATGCGCAGATCGCCTTCCAGCCGCGCATCTTCATCGGGCACAATTCGATACAACTTGTGTAATTCCAGAGAAGCCGGATAATCCCAGTTGTTTACGCAAATCGCATACTTTTGTGTCGAATGCATTGCTTCTTTCATGACGGCAATCCAAATAGCACTTTCGCTTGAATTCTTTCGCGGTGCACTCGGTGATCTCGAAGCGCATGATGTCTCATTCTACCGCAAGCGGGGGGGATCAGCCAACGACTGCCGGCAGCCCGGCAGCCGCTCAGCGGCCGGCGACATCCTCGGCCAGCCAGGTAGTCATGCGGCCATCGGCCAGGGCCGGCAGCCACCGCTCGGCGGCCAGGTCGTAGCGGTGGAGGCCGCCCGGTTCGGGCAGCAGCAGGCGGCCAGCGATCAGGGCCAGGCTGAAGACGCCGGTCAATGGATGATCGAGGTCGCCGCCCAACAGCCGCAGCACCCGGCCTGATTGAACATCGATTTCGGCGAGGCGATGATACCTGGGCGTGTAGAGGAAAAGGGCGTACAAACGGCGGCCGGCGGCGTCGAAAGCCAGGGCTTGGGGATGGCCCATCCCGCCCAGGTGGACATCGACAACGGCGACCGCAGAAAAATGACCCAGGTCAGAAATCGGGATGAGGCGCACCACGTCGCCCCCGGCCAGGCCGACGGCCAGGAAATCGCCAGCGCGGGCGAGGGCGAAGGGGGCCGGGCCGACTGCTATCTGGCCGATGCGAGCGAGGCTGGCCGGGTCGAGGACGAGAAGGCGGTCGTTGGCGGCATCGGCCACGTAGACGGCCTGGCCCGTGACCGCCAGCCCGGCCAGCCGGCTTCTTTCGGGGGGCAGGGCGGCCCAGGCCGGCGCCGACTGCCCTGGGCCGAGCCGCCACACCTGGCCCAGGCTGGCATCGCTGCCAAAGAGGGCGCCATCCGGGCCAAAGGCCAGGCCGCCCGGCGCCGGGCCGATAGGCGCTGTGCTGATGGGCCGGCCGTCGGCGGCCAACAGCCGGAGACGACCAGGCTCGGCAATGGCAAAGCGGTGGCCACTGTGGTCGACGGCCAGGATGGCGGGCCGCCAACCGGCAGTTCGGGCCGCAGCCGGGGCTGTCTGGTTCAGGAGCCGGGGCAGGCCGAGGCGATGGGGGGTGGGGGTAGGTGTGAAGGTGGGCGTGGGCGAGGGGGTGGGGGTTTCGGTGTGGGTGGGGGTAATGGTGGGCGTGGGGGTGAGGGTGGCGGTGGGCGAGGGTGTGGACGACGGGGTTTGGGTGGGGGTGGGGGAAGGGGTGAAGGTAGGGGCGACGAGATCGAGATGAAGACGGTAGATGGCGAAACAGGAGCCAACCGCCGCTTTGTTGCCCGTCCGCACGAAGTAGCGCCCATCCAGGCCGGGGTAGAAACGAAGCCGGCTGGCAGGGTTGCCGGGCGCAAGGTCGTCGTTGGCCGCCAACAACAGGCCGTCGCCATCGTAGAGTTCGAGCAGGGTGTCGGCCTCCAGGTTATCGGCGAGCGCCGTTCTGATCTCGTAGATCAGACCGGCTTCGGCGTCGAAATGGCTCCAGTCCTCGTCTTGCGGGCGGTGGAAGTTGTGTTGCTGGAAGAGGCCCAGCTCCAGCGGCCGGCTCTGGTTGGCGGCGTCGTCCGGCTCGAAGGCGTCGGGGTAGGGGACGCAGGTAGGGGTGGCGGTGGGGGTGAGGGTGGCGGTGGGCGAGGGCGTGTGGGTCGGGGTGACCGTTGGGGTGGGGCTGGGGGTGGGCGTCTCGGTGGCGGTGGGGGTGGTCGTCGGCGTGGGCGTGAGGGTGGGGGTGGGCGTTTCGGAGGGGGTGGGGGTGATGGTGGGGGTGGGGGTGGGGGTCTCGACGCGCACCGGGGCGGCATCGAGCAACGGGGCGATGGCGGCGTTGGCGGCGACGGCGCTGACGCTGTTGGTGTAGAGGCCCACTTGCTGTGCGGCGCGAGCCTGAAAGGTGATGACAAGGGTCGATGGGCGCTGGAAATTGCCCTTGGGGAGGGCGGCGACGGCGTCGAATTGTGGCCGGGTGACGCCGTTCACGTTCATCCAGTCCCAGGGCAGCCAGTCGGGCCGCTGGTTGGGGTCGTTGAGTTCGAAGACGGCGACGCCGAGGACTTCAGTCCAACCCGACCAGTAGTCGCGGAAGCTGCGCTGCATGTAGTCGGCGCGGTTGTTCTCGTCGATGGCGGCGTAGCCCTCGAAGGCGAAGGCGTTGTTGCCCAGGTTGTGGCCGGTTTCGGAGAGGAGCACGCGCACATCCCGGCGCCCGAATTGGTTGATGATGGCGAGTTCTTTTTGGTAGGAGTCGATGGTCGCCCAGCCATAGACGGCCGTGCGCTGGTGGTTGTTGTAGGTGGGCGGATGGTTGCCCGGATAGGCATGGCTGGCCCAGACATCCCATTTGTGTAGCGAAGCCGGGACCTGGGTGAACATCTGGGTCAGAAAGGCGTCGGGGAGGATGGTGGCGCCGGGCGAGAGCGGGGCATTGAGGATGACGACGCGGGGGTCGTTGGCGGCTGCGATGGCGTCATAAGCTTGCACGAGGAAGCTGGCATATTCGCGGGCATTGGGCTGCATCCCCCACTCCACATCCAGGTTCGGCTCGTTCCAGATCTGCACATACAGCTTGTGTCCATCGCGCTTGGGCAGGCTGTCCACCACCCTGGCCAGGGCGCGGGTGTAGCTCTGATAGTTCAGGGGGCTGTCGGCAGGCGGCTTGAGCCAGTAGCCGCCGGGGTGCTCGCCGGCCAGCCGGATGACGGGCTTGAGGTGGCGGTCGTAGGCCAGGTTGACGAAGTGTTTGTAGCAATCGGGCGCCGATTGCCAGTCGCTGGTGATCCCGAACAGCAGTTGCTTGACCCAACCGCCTCCCCCCGTCAACGCCGCCGCCCGCTCTACCTGGAATTCGATCACCTCGTCGCGGTTGCACGCTTCCTGGAAGAAGGTGTTGACGCCAAAGAAGTTGTCGTCGCGGCGTGGGGGCGCGGCCAGGCCGGCCCAGGTGAGGTTGCGGCCGCTGATGGTGGGATTGGCCGCCGACATGAGCAGGCCGTTGGCCTCCACCCGGCTGCTGCCCGCCACGTAGCTGAACCCGGCCGGCAGTGTGTCGGTGACGGCAATCGCCCTGGCTTCGGCGTCGCCCTGGTTCGTGAGGGTGATGGTGTAGGTCACGGTCTGACCGGGGAGGACGGCGGGCGGATCGACGGTCTTGGCCAGGGTGATGGCCGGCGACAGGGCCGCGACCGGCGGCCGGTCGGGTTCGGGCGCCAGCAGGAAGACAGCCAGGATCAAAGCGGAGAGAGCGAATCGCGGCCTCATGCCGCTGATTGTACAGCAACGGATGCATGTTCCGGGTTCCGAGTTCCGGGTTCCGTGAGCAATCCGCGGCTTGCACAATGTCATGGGTCAAGGAACACCTGCCCCCTGCCGTCCGCCCCCTGCGATCCTTCGTTTCACTCAGGACAAGCTCTGCGACTTGCCACCTGCCCCCTGCCACCCGCCCCCCGCCCCCCGCCCCCTGCCACCTGCCACCTGCCACCTGCGACCTGCCACCTGCGACCTGCCACCTGCGATCCTTCGTTTCACTCAGGACAAGCTCTGCCACTTGCCACTTGCCACTCTGCATTAGCATTCGTGCGCGGGCTTCCGCTATAATCGCCCCTGTCATTCGGCCCCATCCTGGCCCCGTCGAGGCCAGCCATCCCCCCATCGATCCCCCTGGAGCATTGCCATGAAGACTTACCCGATCTCTGTGCTCGCCGGTTATTCGTCCGAGAAGCCCGACCCTCTGGCCGTGGCGATGGGCGGGAAGCGTAAAGCTTTGCTCGAAGTCGATGGCAAACCGATGATCTGGTGGGTGGTGAATGCCCTGCGGCGCAGCCCGCGCGTGGGTCGCATCGCCATCGTCGGCCTGGGGCCGGAAGACGGGGTCGATTTCGGCGGCGAAGTGCTGTATGTGCCCAACCAGCCCAAGCATTTCGACAATATCATGGCCGGGATCAAGGCCCTGCAGAATGCCGAACCGGGCCTGGATTACCTGCTCGTCACCTCCGCCGACATCCCCTTGCTCAAGCCGGGGACGGTGGATTGGTTCGTCGCTGCCTGCGAACAGGGCGAAGGCGATTTCTTCTACTCGATCGTCGAGCAGCGAGTGATGGAGACGCAGTTCGCCGGCGCCGCCCGCTCGTATGTGCCCTTGCGCGAGGGGCGCTTCTGCGGCGGCGACCTGTTCATGGTGCGGGCGGCCATCGCCCGCAACAACGAGAGACTGGTGCGCGAACTGCTGGCCCGGCGCAAGAACGCCTTCCAGCAAGTGCGGCTGGCGGGGTTCAGCACCGTGGTCAAGTTCCTCTTCCGCCGGCTTTCGATTGCCGACGCCGAAAAGGTGGCCTCGCGGCTGATGAAGTGCAAGGCCCGCACCGTCAACTCGCCCTACGCCGACATCGGCATGGATGTGGACAAGCCGCATCAGTTGGAAATGGCGCGCCGTGTGTTGGCGAGGGCCTACGCGTGAGCCAGGGCGAGGGGTGGGTTTCACGGCTGGCGACCTGGGACGCGGCTGCCAGCGCTCGGCTGCGGGTCGATCAGCACCCGCTCCTGAAGCGGGTGGCTGCCGTGGCCGCCCACCTGGGCGACGGCCCGATCTGGCTGCTGCTGTGGGCGGCGGGGATCGTTTTCCTGCCGGCGCCGCGGCGGTGGCAGGTTCTCGTCTGGCTGCTCGCCTCGGTGGCGGCGGCGGTTGTGACCTACAGCATCAAATTCAGCCTCAAACGCCCGCGGCCGGCCGAGGTGAAAGGTTTCTATAGCCGCAGCTACGACCGGCATGCCTTTCCCAGCGGTCACGCCACACGCATGGGCACGTTGCCGATCTTGGGAGCCTGGATCTTCCCGGAACTGGCGCCGCTGTTCTGGCTGATCTCGTTGGCCTGCATCTGGGCGCGGGCGGCGTTGGGCATCCACTTCCTGGGTGATGTGGTGGTGGGGTGGCTGATCGGGGCCGGGGTGAGTATCGTGGCCCTGTGGGCGGCGATGCGCTGGCTGTAGTCGCCAACCGTAGGCAAAGCGTCTCCATGTCGTCGGTTGACGGCAACTCCATTTGTCCTTACGATGGGCAGGTGAACATTTCGCCGCGCTAACCAACGGCCCCGAATGCGTTCGGGAGACCGGCGTTCTCGTCTTCCCCCAGGAGTTGCAGATGAAATCCCGACTGATCCTCCTTTGCCTGTGTGTTGGCGCGCTGATTTCAGCGGCGCTGGCTGCGTCTGTGGCCGCGGCCGACCCGGATGTGACGCCCGGCGCCGGGCCGACCCTGCCCAACCCCATCCTCTTCGTCACCCAGCCGCCCATCCGCCAGGACTTCACCACCATCGGCTCCACCTTCGGCAACCATCTGGCCGGCATCCAGGAGGTGGGGCGGGGCGGCGACCTCTGGATCCGCTACCCCGATGGCTCGTTGAAGAACCTGACCGCCGCCGCCGGCTATGGCAGCACCGCCGCCGATGGCTTCCAGGGCGCCAATGCCATTGCCGTGCGCGACCCGGCCGTGCATTGGGATGGAACCAAAGCCGTGTTCAGCATGGTCATCGGCGCCCCCACCCGCCAGTATGAGCTGGGGACCTACTTCTGGCAGTTGTACGAGATCAGCGGTCTGGGGCCGAGCGATACGCCGGTGATCAGCAAGGTGCCGAACCAGCCGGCCAACTTCAACAATGTCCAGCCGATTTACGGCTCGGACGACCGCATCATCTTCGTCAGTGACCGGCCCCGCAACGGCGCCGCCCACCTCTATCCGCAGCGGGATGAATACGAACTGGCGCCGACCAACACCGGCCTGTGGAGCCTGGACCCGGCCAGCGGCGATCCTTCGCCTGGCTCAGGACAAGTTCTCAGCTTGCTCAACCATGCCCCCTCCGGCGACTTCACCCCCCTGCTCGACAGCTTCGGCCGCATCGTCTTCACGCAATGGGATCATCTGCAGCGCGACCAGGAAGCCGACGCCGACGCCAACTACGGCACGGGCCAGAACTGCGACGGCGGCAACCGCTACGGCACCTTCAACTATGCCAGCGAGGCCGCCAATGCCGCCTACAACCTCAACGACCGGGCCGAGATCTTCCCCGAACCGCGGCCCTGCCGCGGCGACCTGTTGGCCGGTACCAACCTGGTCGGGCACACCTTCAACCATTTCTTCCCCTGGACGCTCCTGGAGGACGGGAGCAATAGCGAGGTCGTGGCCCATCTGGGCCGCCATGAGCTGCACGGCTACATCCCGGCCAGCATCACCGGCGACCCGAACATCATCGATTTCTACGGCCAACTGTCCCGCTTCAACCCCAACTCGATCCAGAACTTCTTCCACATCGCCGAGGACCCCACCACACCCGGCCGCTACTACGGCATCGATGCGCCCGAATTCGGCACGCACGCCTCCGGGCAGGTGGTGCGGCTGGATGCGCCGCCCTCGGCCGATGCCGACCACATCGCCGTGACCTATGTCACCCATCGCGACACCTTCGGCACGGCCGCAACGCCCAACCACTCCGGCCGCTATCGCGACCCGCTTGTGCTGGCCGACGGCCGCCTCATCGCCAGCCACACGACCACGACCGGCGAAGAAAACGGGTCGGGGTCGCCGCTCAATTCGAGCTACAGCTTCCGCCTGAAAACGCTCAGCCAGGGCGGCAACGGCTACTGGGCCGCCGACCAGGCCCTGACCCCCGGCATCGTCAAAACCCTGCGCTATTGGAGCCCCGATGCCGAGATCACCTACACCGGCCCGCTGTGGGAACTGAACGCGGTCGAGGTGCGCGCCCGCGCCCGCCCGGCCCGGCTGGATGAGGCCCTGCCCGCGCCCGAACAGCAGATCTTCGCCCAGGCCGGCGTGGCTGTGGCCGACCTGCAGGCCTATCTGCGGGCCAACGACCTGGCCCTGCTCGTCACCCGCGATGTCACCACCCGCGACGATTTCGACCGCCAGCAGCCGTTCAACCTGCGCGTGGCCGCCAGCGGCCATCAGAGCACCGGCGCGGCGGGGATGATCTACGACATCGCCTTCCTGCAACTTTTCCAGGGCGACCAATTGCGCGGTTGGACGGGATGCTGCGGCAGCCAACCCCTGCCCGGTCGCCGCGTCCTGGCCCAATTCCTGCACGACCCGGCCGCCATCGCCGCCAACCCCGCCCCGGCCGGCGCCCCACCGGGCGGCGTCGCCATCGCCGCCGATGGCTCCGCCGCCGCCTTCATCCCCGCCCGCCGCGCCCTCACCTGGCAACTGACCGATGCCCAGGGCGCCGGCCTGGTGCGCGAACGCTATTGGATCACCTTCCAGCCGGGCGAGATCCGCGTCTGCAGCTCGTGTCATGGCCTTAGCCAGTTCGACCAGGCCGGCCGCACCGCCCCCACCAACCCGCCCCAGGCCCTGCTCCAACTCCTGACTTACTGGCAGGAACAGAACTCCGGTCAGCCGACCTCGACCCCCACCCCGGCCGCCACCAGCACCCCGACGCGCACCCCCACCCTGGCCGCCAGCACCACCCCCACGCGCACCCCCACCCCAGCCGCCAGCACCACCCCCACGCGCACCCCCACCCCAGCCGCCAGCAGCACTCCCACCCGGCCGCCTGCCACCGGCGCACCGCAGATCGCTGGCTGCAACGTCTTCCCCGCCGACAATATCTGGAACACCGCCGTCGATGCCCTCCCGCTCGACCCCAACTCGGCCGCCTACATCAACACCATCGGCGCCACCCGCACCCTCAAGGCCGATTTCGGCTCCGGCTTGTGGGAGGGCGGGCCGATCGGCATCCCCTTTACCACCGTGCCCGGCAACCAGCCGCGGGTCAACGTCAGTTTCGACTACGCCGACGAGAGCGACCCTGGCCCCTATCCCATCCCACCCAACCCGCCGATCGAAGGCGGCCCCAACAGCACCGGCGACCGCCATGTGCTGGTGCTCGACCGCGACAACTGTGTGCTCTATGAATTGTACGACGCCCATCCCCAGGCCGATGGCAGCTGGCAGGCCGGGTCCGGGGCCATCTTCGACCTGAAATCACATGCCCTCCGCCCCGAAGGCTGGACCTCGGCCGACGCCGCCGGGCTGCCCGTCGTCCCCGGTCTGGTGCGCTACGAAGAAGTGCTGAGCGGCGAGATCAACCACGCCATCCGCTTCACGGTCCCGCAGACGCGGCGCGCCTATGTCTGGCCGGGCCGTCACTTCGCCTCCAGCCTGACCGGGACACAGTACCCGCCCATGGGCCAGCGCTTCCGCCTGAAGGCCAACTACGACATCTCCGCTTTTGCGCCAGAGGTGCAGGTCATCCTGCGGGCGCTGAAGAAGTACGGCCTCATCCTGGCCGACAACGGCTCGGCCTGGTATGTTTCGGGTGCGCCGGACGAAGGCTGGGACAACGACCTGCTGCGACAGTTGCAGCAGGTGCCCGGCTCGGCGATCGAGGCCGTCGATAGCAGTTCGCTGATGATCGATCAGGACAGCGGCCAGGCCCGCAGCGGCCCCGGTCCGACCTCGACCCCTACGGCGACGCCCCGGCCAGCCACCACGACCCCCACCCGCACCCCCACCCGCACACCAACTCGCACGCCCACACCCGGCGCCACCGGGATCAGCGGCATCGTCCGGGCCGAGGGCAGCGGCCTGCCGCTGACGGGCATCCGGGTGACGGTCTATCAACGCAGCGGCAGCGGCTGGGCGCAACTCGCCACCACCACGACCAAGAGCACGGGCGCCTATCTGCTGACCAACCTGGCGCCGGGGACCTACCGGCTGCGCTTCCGCGACAAGAACGGCGTCTACAAGACCGAGTTCTACAACAACGTCGCCACGCTGGGCCGGGGGACGGACATCGTGGTGAACGCCGGCCGGGTGACGGGCGGGATCGACGCGGCGCTGGCGTTGGCGCCATGAGCGCGGACAAGGTGCGACGCACTTTGGAAGTGCGTCGCACCTGTATAATCCCGCCATGAACATCTCGGCCTACCAATCCTGGCTCGAAGCCTATGACCGCGAGCGCGGCTTCGAGCGCGTTCAGCCCAGCCAGACGCTCGTCCATGCGCTGGAAGAAATGGGCGAGATCGCCCGCGAGGTGCTCTATCTGGAAGGCTACCGCGAGCCGGACGACCTGGAGGGACGGCGGGCGCTGCTGGCGGCAGAGCTGGCCGACTGCCTGACCTTCCTGTTCAAGCTGGCCTACCAATTCGATATCGACATGGAAGCGGCGCTGATCGCCAACCAGGACAAGGCCAACGCCCGCTTCCCGGTGGAGGTGGGGCGCGAGTTGGCGGCGCGCTATCGGGCGCGGCAGCAGGGGCGGTTGGGATAAGCCAGCGGTCGGAGCGCTGCGAGCGCTCCGACCGCTTGGATCGCTCGAATAGCAGTGTTAGGGCAATTGCGTTATAATGCAATTGCCCTAAACGCTTTTCAGGAGCAACATCGATGACCTTGGCCTTCTATAAGCGGTGCGAGATGGGCGGTCGAACTCAAATGGCAGAACAAGGCCGTGGGCGAGAAAGAACTGAAGCTGCTGGTCGTCAAAGCCCGGCTCCTGAACGCTCTTCCCTGGTGTATCAGCCGCAACGGCTTTACGCCCACCGCGCGAGCCTACGCCGAAGCGAACAACATTCTCATCTCTGCTCGGAGTGATCTTGAGAAGATAGAAAGGGCAGTCAGGTCGGATCTCCAGCGGTCGGAGCGCTCGCAGCGCTCCGACCGCTAGGATCGCCCAAAACCCGATCCATCGGGTAGAATATCCCGCCAAAGGCAAGCACTTATCCCAGCGCATTCGCCTCCTTCGCGTCCTTCGCGCCCTTCGCGGATCACCACCCACCATGACCCTCAACTTTCAAGACATGATCTCCGGCCTGGAGCGCTTCTGGGCCGGCCACGGCTGCCTGATCTGGCAGCCTTATAGCGAAAAAGTGGGCGCCGGCACCGCCAACCCCGGCACCACCCTGCGCGTCCTCGGCCCCGAACCCTGGAACGTGGGCTATGTCGAGCCTTCGTATCGGCCCGACGACGGCCGCTTTGCCGAGAACCCCAACCGCATGCAGATGCACACCCAGTACCAGGTCATCCTCAAGCCCGACCCCGGCAACCCGCAGGAACTCTATCTCGACAGCCTGCGCGCCATCGGCATCGACCTGGACGCCCACGACATCCGCTTCGTGGAAGACAACTGGGAAAGCCCGGCCCTGGGGGCCTGGGGCCTGGGCTGGGAAGTGTGGCTGGACGGGCTGGAGATCACCCAGTTCACCTATTTCCAGCAGGCGGGCGGCCTCGACCTCGACCCGGTGGCCGTGGAACTGACCTACGGCCTGGAGCGCATCGCCATGTTCCTCCAGGGCGTGAGGGAAGTGTGGGATCTGGCCTGGGACGCGGGCCACAGCTACGGCGACATCCTCAAGATGCCGGAGATCGAGCACTGCGAATACGATTTCAACGTCGCCGATGTCGAACGACTGCGCCTTTTCTATGACCTCTACGAGGCCGAATCGAAGGCCGCCATCGCCCGCGGCCTGGTCATCCCCGCCTATGATTACGTGCTCAAGTGCTCGCACACCTTCAACCTGCTGGATACACGCGGGGCCGTGGGCGTGACCGAGCGCGCCAACTACTTCCGCCGCATGCGCGATATGTCGCGCACGGTGGCCGAGGCCTATGTCGAGCAGCGCCGCCGGCTCGAATTCCCCTTCCTCAAGGAGGGCGCCGCTGCCCCGGCCCTCGCCATCCCCGCGCCCACGCCGCTCCCGGCCGGCCAGCCGGCTGCCGACCTCCTGCTGGAGATCGGCGTCGAAGAACTGCCGCCCCATGACGTGCGCGACGCCATCGAACAGCTCCAGGCCATGGTCGCCGCCTCGCTGACCGCGGCGCGCCTGGCCCACGAAGGCGTGTCTGTGACCGGGACGCCGCGCCGCCTGGCCGTGCAGGTGCGCAGCCTGTCGGCGCAGCAGGCGCCCGAAACCCTGGAATTTCGCGGCCCGCCCGCCGACCGCGGCTTCGACAGCCTGGGCCAGCTCACCCCCGCCGCCATCGGCTTCGCCCGCAGCCGCGGCCTGGCCGTCGAGCAGTTGCAGACGCGCGAGGAGGGAGGCAAACGCTATCTCTACGCCGTGCAACACGTCGAGGGCAAACCGGCCTCTCTGCTGTTGCCCGACCTGCTGCGCAACTGGGTGGCGGGGCTGCGGTTCGGCAAATCGATGCGCTGGAACCGCAGCAATGCCAACTTCAGCCGGCCCCTGCGCTGGCTGGTCGCGCTCTACGGCGACCAGATCGTGCCCTTCAGCCATGCCGATGTGCTCAGCGGCCGCACCAGCCGGGGTCTGCGCCCGCAAGCCTCGCCCGCCTTCGCCGTCCCCTCGGCCGGCGGCTACTTCGAGGCCGTGGCCGCGGCCGGGATTGTCCTCGACCGCAGCGCACGCCGGGCGCAGATCGTCGCCGGGCTGCAAGAGACTGCGGCCCAGGTGGATGGCCGGGTTCTCGCTGACGACGTCCTGCTGGACGAAGTCACCGACCTGGTCGAGCAGCCCCTGCCCCTGTTGGGCCGCTTCGACCCGGACTTCCTGAGCCTGCCGGCCCCGGTGCTGGTCACGGTGATGAAGAAACACCAGCGTTACTTCCCGGTGGTGGATGCCGAGGGCAAGCTGCTGCCCTGCTTCATCACCGTCGCCAACGGCGCCGACCGCGACCGCGATCTGGTGACGCGCGGCAACGAGGCCGTGATCCGCGCCCGCTATGCCGACGCCGCCTATTTCGTCCGCCGCGACCACAAGCGCCCGCTGGAGGATTTCAACCGCGACCTGGCCAAACTCACTTTTCAGGAGCAGCTTGGCTCGATGCTGGCCAAGGTCTACCGGCTGGAGAAGCTGGTGGGGCCGGTGGCCGCCCGGCTTGGGCTGGACGAGGCCGGGCAGTCGGCCGCCGCCCGCGCCGCCCTGCTCAGCAAAGCCGATCTGGCGACATCGATGGTGGTGGAGATGACTTCGTTGCAGGGTGTGATGGGCGAGATCTACGCCCTGGATAGCGGCGAAAGCCCGGAGGTGGCGCGAGCCATCCGCGAGGCCTACATCGTGCGCCCCGAGGCCCCCCTCAGTCCGGCCGGCCTGGCCCTGAACCTGGCCACCCGCCTGGATAGCCTGGTGGGGCTGTTCGCGGTCGGCCTGGCCCCCAAAGGCGCCAACGACCCCTTCGGCCTCCGCCGCGACGCCCTGGGCATCGTCCAGAACCTGATTGCCGCCGGCAAAGCCTTCGACATCAGGGCGGGGCTGGCGGCCGCTGCGGCTCTGCAGCCGGTGAATGTGAGCGAGGCGACCCTGGACGAGGTCGCCGAGTTTATCACCCGGCGGCTGTACGGCGTTCTGCGCGACGAAGGTTTCGGCCACGAAGCGACGGAGGCGGTGCTGGCCGGCCAGGGCAACGACCCGGCGCGGGCGCGGCAGGCGGCGGCCGACCTGACGGCGGCGCTCGCCCAGCCCGGCTGGATCGAGACGCTCACGGCCTTTGCCCGCTGCAAGCGCATCGTCCGTAGCCTGGATACGACCTTTCCCCTGGCCCCCGATGCTGACCCAGAACCGGCCACCCGCGCTCTCTATGCCGCCCTTGCCCAGGCCCAGGCTGCGCTGCAAGCCCAGCGCGATGTGCCCGCCCTGGTGCGCGTCCTGGCCGATCTGCGCGGCCCCATCGATGCTTTCTTCGCCGCCGTGCTGGTGATGGCCGAAGACCCGGGCTTGCGAGCGGCGCGGCTGGCGGTGGTGCAGGCCATTGCCGCTCTGCCAGTGGGCATCATCGAGCTATCGGTGCTGCCCGGGTTCTGAACCGATCCTGGATCAGCTTTGGATCACGAATGACAGGAATGAACGAAATGGCGCGCATGAATGTTTTGGATACGGCATGGATGGCAACATCTGATGGGCGGATTTTCTGGGATGAGCGGATGTCGGCGCGCATGAGAGGTTTGGAGGCTGTATGGATAGCAACAGCACGTTAGCCACCCTGCTCGACCAGTTCGCCGCCGCCGAGTGCAGCTGGTTCACCAGCGTGCGCGCGGATGGGCGACCGCACAGCGCCCCGGTCTGGCATGTCTGGCATAGGGGCCGGGCCTATGTGGTCACGACCGCGCCGGCGGTGAAGGCTGCCAACATCCTGGTGCACCCCGCCGTGGTGCTGGCTCTGCCCGACCCCATGAACCCCATCATCCTCGAAGGCCGGGCAGCAGGGGCCAACTCCGCCCGGCCTGAACTCCGGCCTTTGTTCCTGGCCAAGTACAACTGGGATCTCGATAGCGACCCCGCCTATGATACGGTCATCGCCGTCACGCCCACCAAACTGATGGCCTGGGGCAAACACGGCGAGGGCCGCTGGTCGGGGCAGCAGGTGGCGGCGGTCGCCTGACGGGAGGGAGACGCCTGCAACCACACCCTCACCCCCTCCGGCTGCAACGTTTCCTGGATCGTCCGCTCCAACTCGACGATGACATCTCGGTCTCGTCGCGAGCCGTGCGGGCGAACTGCGCCAGCACCTGTTGGGCATCGTACTTCTTGCGGAAGAAGCGTCGGTCGATGCCGTTTTGGATGCGGCGGCGCAAGGGGGCGAAGAGAGCGCAGGTCTTCTTCGGGAGGCCCCACTTCCGTTTTCACGAAAAGGGTCGCGTCGAAGGGCAAGACATGTATACAGCATTAGGACAGACCGATACCGGCCGTTTCCTGATCGTCTTTTTCATCTTCAAGCCGCATCGTCGGGCGCTTATCATCAGCGCCAGAGATATGGATGCGAGCGAGCGCAGGCGCTATGAACGAAAGTAACTACAAGATGGAGCCAATTCCAACGGACTTCAGCGACTTGAAAGAGGCAGCCAGTTTCTGGGACAGGCATAGCCTCGCCGATTATTGGGAAGAAACCCAAGAAGTCGAAATCGAGGTGCGCGCTGCCAGACGGCAGTGGGTTCCATTGGCCTTGCATGTGGCCAGCAAAGCATCCGAGCGTGCACGACGAGAGGGTGTTTCGGTCGAGACGCTGGTCAATCTTTGGGTGGCCGAACGTCTTGAAATAGTCGCTTAATGAGGAGAGATGCCAACTTTTAGAAAAGTTGGCATCTCTGGATCACTCCTTCCGCAACCACACCCTCACCCCCTCCGGCTGCAAGGTCTCCTGGATCGTCCGCTCCAACTCGGCCAGCAGCGCATTCATGTCGGTCTCGTCGCGGGCCGTGCGGGCGAACTGCGCCACCACCTGCCGGGCGTCGTACTTCTGGCGGTAGAAGCGGCGGTCGATGCCGTCCTGGATGCGGCGGCGCAAGGGGGCAAAGAGGGCGGCGATGAGCAGGGTGGAGACGACGAGGATGAGCGGCGATTGCTGGCCGGTGAGGGAAGAGAACAGCCGCTGGAGGAGGAAGACGCTGCTAAAATAGATGATGGTGAGCAGGGCGGTGACGGCGGTGTATTGCAGCGTCTTGCGGATGAGGATGTCGATGTCGTACATGCGATACCTGAGCACGGATACGCCAACGGCGAGTGGGTAGCCGGCCCACAACAGCACCAGCAGCGCCATGTACAGCCCGCCGTCCCACAACAGGGCGATGCCGGGGCCCAAAAACTGGATGCTCAGCTCGAACAGCATGTAAACCGTGCCGATGGTGACGATATAGAAAGCGAAGACCTTGGTCTGCTGTCGCATCTGGCCGTGCGAGCGTCGCCAACGGTCGAACAGGGAGAACTGAGCAATGAGGACGCCCACCAGCACCGGAATCGAGATGAGCCTTTGCACCAGGATCGTCAGCCCGGGGGAGGGCTGAAAGGGCAGGCCGAAGGGATTGTCCACAGCCTTATCGATCTGCATCGCCTGATAAAAGTAGAGCTGTCCCGGCCAGAAGGCGATCAGCAGGACGCCGACGGTCGTCAGGCTATAGACTACCAGGGCGAAGCGGCGCCATCCGGCCGAGAGAAAGCGCCCGTTGGGAAACCACAGCGGCAGCAGCATAAATTCAAGCGTGACGGTCAACAAGCCAAAGCCACTGAGCCAGCCCAGATAGGGCGCGACAGGCAGCGTGATCAGCCCCCTCGCCTCGCATTGCAGAAGCTCAGTCCAACCGATCGCGGTCGCCATCGGCGCCACGGCAATGGCGCCGCACAACCAGCCGATGCGATTATGCGGCTGGCGGGGGACGATCAGCCCGCACAGCACCCCAAAGGCAAGGGAGGAAAAGGCGGCCGGCAACCAGCCCAAGTTGCCGGGGACGCTCAGGATGGCCGGCGCGCAGACGGTAGCCTGAGCCAGCAACTGCGGCAGCATCAGGGCAAAGGCGATGACCAGCGGCAGCCAGGCCAGCCAACGCAGCCAACGAGGAGCAGGGTGAGTGTCATTAGTCATGGTCTGAGTCTACGCGGTAATCGTCCCGAGATCGTTACGAAAAGCGTTACGAAGGCAGCAACGCACGATCATGGTTTGATTTGTTGCGCCAGTAGGCTATCGGATATATCATTCTGTGCGCTATCCGATACCGATAGGAGGCTGATCATGATCGAACGACGTCTGTTAGCCCGCCTGGATCAGAAAAGGGCGCAACTCGATGCCCTGCGGCCCTTGCCTGCCGCTGCTGTTGGCCGCCTGCAAGAGCAACTGATGGTGGCGTGGATCTATCACTCCAACGCCATCGAAGGCAGCACGCTGACCCTGCGCGAGACACAGTTGATCCTGGAAACGGGTCTGACCATCGGCGGCAAGACCTTGCGTGAGCATTTCGAGGTGATCAACCACCGAGAAGCAATCGGCTATGTGGAGACACTGGCGATGGGGGATGAGCCGATCACGGCCTTCCATGTCCGCCAGATTCACAGGCTGGTTCTCACTCGCATCGATGACGCCAACGCCGGCCAGTATCGCTCCTTGCCGGTGCGCATCGGTGGGGCGCGCCACCAGCCGCCTGAGGCCTGGGAACTGCCGCCTCTGATGGCCGGTTGGAGCGAGTGGTTGTACAACGAAGCGGCGGCTTTGCATCCCGTCGAACGGGCGGCGCTGGCGCACCATCGTCTGGCCGCCATCCATCCGTTCATCGATGGCAACGGCCGCACCGCCCGGCTGGTGATGAATCTGCTGTTGGTGCGGGACGGCTTTCCTCCGACCATCATTTTGCGTGAAAACCGGGCGCAGTACTATCGCGTGCTGGCCGAAGCCGATCGGGGTCGGGAAGCGCCCGTGGTCGATTTCGTGGGCCGGGCGGTGGAACGGGGCCTGAGCAGCTATTTGGAAGCCTGCACGCCGCGCCGCGCTCCGCTGGAGCCGTCCGAGCAGTGGCTTCCGTTGCGTCAGGCTGCCGAGGGAACGCCCTACAGCCAGGAATACCTGAGCTTGTTGGCGCGCACCGGCCGGCTGGAGGCGGTGAAGCGGGGCAAAGTGTGGTTTACGACGCCTGCGGCGGTCGAAGTCTATCGGCGGTCGGTGGCTGCTTAGCCAGCCCTGATTAGCAACGAAGGGATCAGGCGAGAGATGCCAACTTTGCGAAAGTTGGCATCTCTGCGCCTTCCGCAACGGCTTCTCACCAGTTGAAACCAAGCAGGTTCCAGTAGTTCAGCCAGGGGATGAAGAGCAGGGCGGCGAGTGTGAACGAGCCGAGAAGCGCCAACCCCCGTCCGGAAAAAGCGCGACGCCGCCAGCCGGCCAGTCCCAGCGCCAGCAGGACGACGGTCAGCGCGATGGTGAGCAAGGGAAGGACGAACAGGGCCGCCAACCAGACGGGCATGCCGATGGCGAAGTCGATGTTGGAGATGCCGAGGACGACCGACTGCAAGAGGAGGAAGAAGGTAACGAGGAAGACGAAGTTCAGGGCCGCGATCGCGGTCAGGAGCCACAGGCCGCGGCGAGCCAGCCGGTGGGCGGGCGGGCGGCGCAGGCCGATGATCAATCCGGCGACGGCGCTGCCCAGGAAAAAGGCCACGAAGGCGACCAGCATGAGCATGTGCACGCGGCCGGTGTCGTACCAGGCCACCTTCTCGGTAGCCCAGTCGCCCACGGCCAATCCCGCCGGTTGGCCCTGGGCATCCTGAAGAAACACATAATCGAACTCGCCGTCGCTCTTGCGATAGTGCCGCGGCGCCATCTCCAGCAATTCGTGAGTCGTCTCTGTGTCCGGCGCAAACTGCACCATGAGCCTACCATCCTCCAGGGCCGAGACGCGGGGATAATCGGGCCAGGGCAGGCGCAGGAGCTTGGCGATGGTGAGGCGCGAGTAGGTCGTTTGCCGGTAGACGCCGGCCAGAGCCTGGCCGCGTTCGGCTGCGCCGGCGGCGGTCGGGGGCAGGTCGGCCTGGTAGGGGAAAGTGCGCTCCAGCATTTCCCGCTGTATGGCGTCGGCCATGCCAAAATCATCGTCCAGGTTGTAGGCCAGGAAGAAGCCGAGGTCGTGGTCGGGCGCCAGGAAGATGCGGCTGAGCGCGCCGGGTGCGCCGCCATCCTTGGCGACGGCGTCGATATTCGGCCAGGAGATGTCGTGCCAGCCGTAGGCCAGCCCAGGCTGGCCATCTCGATAGGTGAAGTGCGTTTCGAGCAGCGCCCGTAATGATTCCGCTTGAAGGATCGGGGCGCCGTCGCCCAACATGGCCTGGATGAAGCGGGCCATGTCCGCCGCAGTGGAGGTGAGCGAACGCGAGGGCGGGTCTTGCCAGAAGGGAAGCTCGACCGGCTGGTGGCTCTGGCCGTCGAACTCGTAGCCCGCGACCAGCCCATCGGCCTGAGGCGGCGGCTGGAGGAAGCTGCTGTGGGCCATGCCCAGCGGCTGGAAGATGTAGCGGTCGGTGTATTCGGCGAAGGGGATGCCGCTGACGTCTTCGACCATCTGGCCGGCAAGGTCGAAGGCGGCGTTGCTGTACAGGTAATGTTGGCCGGGCGGGAAGGCGCGGCGGGGCGGGTGTTGGTTCAGAAACGGGGCGTTGCCGATCAGGTCAGCGGGCGTGGCCGCCTCCGCGCCGATGTCGTCCAGGTCCCAGTCGAGACCAGCGCTGTGGGTGAGCAGTTGGTCGGCGGTGATCGGCTGTCCGAATGCCTCCGGCAGTTGGTAGCTGCGCAGATATGCGTTGGCGTCGGCGTGCAGATCGATCTGGCCTTTCTCAGCCAACTGCATGACGGCTGCGGCCGTGACCGATTTGGATAGCGACATGACCCGCCACAGGCTGCGCTCGACCTCCACGGGCGTTTGCTGCTCCAGGTCGGCCAGTCCATAGCCGCGGGCATAGGCGACCTGGCCATCCTGAACCAGCAGGAAGACGGCGCCGGGGATGTGCGCCTCTGCCATCTGCTGCCCGATCAGTGGCTCCAGCCAGACGGCAAGTTCGGCGGGGTCGATGGGGCCGGCAGCGGCGGATGCTCGCGCCAGCGAGGACCGTCCGGCTGTGGCGAGGAGAAATCCGATGATGATGAATAAGGCGGCGGTGCGTAGGAGCGTGTTCTTGAACATGGCTGGCTTTCATCCGTAGGTGAGAGATGCCAACTTTCGCAAAGTTGGCATCTCTCACTTCTATCACTGCCCACTCGGCGGCAGGGTGCTGAGATAGGCGAACATCGCCCGCAGATCATCGTCGCTGGCGAAACGGTCGTAGTCCTGCCAGGGCATCTCCTCGCCCACGGCCTCGCCGCCGGGATCGACGCCGGTGCGGAAGAAGCTGATGAACTGCTCCTCCGTCCAGGCCGGGACGATTTTGGTCAGGTTGGGGCCGGGCGGCGGACCTGAACCTCCATCCGTTCGCACACCATCCAGCTTCTCGCCATGACATTCAGCGCAAAGGGCAAAAGAGGCGAGATAGTGGCCATATTCGGCGGTGGGGCCGGCGGGCGGGGCGAGCACCGGTTGGGTGATCGGCGGCTGGGCCGAGGCCAGGGGCGCCATCAGTGTGAAGCCGACGCCCAGCAGGTTCAGACGGTTGGGCGGGGTGTTGGGCTCCACCGCCGGTTGCGAGCGCAGATAGGCTACCAGCGCCTGTACGTCTTCGTCGCTCATGTTGTGGAAGGTCTTCGATGGCATGATGATCAACGAGCGCCCGCTCTTGTGCACACCCTCGCGGATGGCCCGGATGATCTCACCATCCGACCAGCTGGCAAAATGGGCCGGCGTCAGGTTGGGTGCGTACAGCCTGCCGACGGGCGGCGCCCCACCCTCTCCGGCCAGGAAGTTCTGCCCTTCCAGCGGCAGCTCGCCATCGCTGCTATGGCAGCCCAGGCACAGGTTGGCGATGTGTTCGCCGCGGGTAATCTGCTCCGGCGTCATCGCCACCGTCACCTCGGCAACCGGATTGCTGTGTTTGGCGTTCAGCCGCAGCGCCCCCACCAGCCCGCCCACGAACACGGCCGCCAGCGAGACCGTGAGCAAGCCGGTGAGGATGAGGCCGGCCCACTTGACCGCGGCCTTCTTCGCCCGTCTGGCCCGCAGGAAGAGGAAGACGAACAGCGCTATCAGCGCCGCAACGACCACGAAATCGATGATGCTGACCATTGTCAAACTCCTTTGGTGGTGTGGTGGAATGAACCGTTAGCGCCTAAGAACGCCCTTGATCGCCCGCACCGGCGCCTTCAGGGTGGTGCGGATGGCGGCGTTGTGCCAGATGTTGCCGGCCTGGCCCCACTGGACACGCGAATCGACGAGGGTGACTTTCTGCTCGACCGCGACGCCGCTGACCCCGAAGTCTTGGGCCAGGTTCACGAGCGTGTCGGCCCAGAACTTGTCCTCGGCTTTGTGCCCGAACCCCAACCGAAAACTCATCTCATACATGGGGTCGTTGGCCCGCACCAGCGCCTGCACCTGGGCGGTGGTGGCCTCCTCCTCCGCCTGGGCGCTAAAGGTGATCATGCCCGCGAACATGTGGCCTTCGGGGGTCATGAACGAGAAGGAGGCGTCGTCGGCGTAGATGACGAGGATGCCGGTGGAGAGCAGCATGCCGCCGGGGCCTTTGAGGTTGAGGACGCCAACTTCGCCCGGCGCGATGCCCGCCGAAGAGGCATAGAGGTGGTTGCCTTCGGGCCAATAGGCGGGGAAGTTGGCTCGCCAGCGGGCGATGACTTCTTGCGGTGTGGCCTGCGCGCCGGCCAGCCGGATCTTGTAGGTCTTCTGCCACAGTTGGCCGAAGCCTTTGAGCGGCCCGGCCAGTTGCCGGCCCTGGACGTTGAGGTTGACGGCTTCGCCGGAAATATCGCCGACCTGTAAGCGATCAACAGGCTTGGCCCAGGTTCCTTCTTTGGGCGGGGTGGAGGGTGGAGTGGTCATGGGAAACTCCGAGATGAGGCGAGGAGGCGGGCGGCGGGCGGGTTTCGCAATCGGCAATTCGCAATTCGCAATCCGCCATTCGCAATCCGCCATGCCCCCTAGCCGGCGAGGGCGGCGGCTTCGGTGGCGAAGAGGCCGATGGCCTCGTTGAGGCGCGTGAGTTGGAAGATTTGCAGGTAGTGGTCGGTGAGGCCAAAGACGCGCAGTTGCTGTTTCTGGCGCTGGACGCGGATGAGGAGGGTGACGAGTAGGCCGATGCCGGAACTGTTCATGTATTCCAGGTTGCTGAAGTCGAGGATGATGGTGCGCACACCGTTCTGGCTGGCCTCGGTGTAGGCGGCCATGAGGATGTCCTCGGCCTGGCCGGTGACTTCACCCCTCAGGTCGATGATGCTGGCGCCGTTGAGTTGGCGGACGGCGGCGGTGAGAGTGGGTTTGGACATGGGTGGCCTCGTGGGTGGAGATTGGTTATTGGAGATTGGTTATTGCTAATCGAGGGGATTGGCGACTATGGGAAAGTTGTCGATTCCCGTATTCTGCGCACCACGCACCACGCACCACGGAACACGCAATACGGAACCCGGAACCGACTTCCCTCATCCGTTTGCTACCTCGCGCAAGGCGGTGGCTTCGTCGGGGGCGATGGTCATGAAATCGGAGAGGCGGGTGATGGTGAAGAGGTGGCGGTAGTGCTCGCTGAGGCCGGTGGTGAGCAGGCGACGGCGGTCTTTGCGGGCGCGGGCGAGGATGCCGACGATGAGGGCGATGCCCGTGGAGTTGATGTAGTCGACGCCGGCAAAGTTGAGCAGGACGGCGCCGGGGCGGTGGCCGTCGGCCTCGGCATAGGCTTGTTGCAGGGCAGCATCGCCCAGCCCGTCGATTTCGCCTTTGAGGTCGATGATGGCGACGTCGCCTTGCACGCGGACGCCGGTTTCAAGTGGTTTGGACATGGTCGCTTCCTTCGAGGGAGAAAAGGAGTTCAAGGGTGTGATGATGGTCGTCGGTGGTGATGCGTAGTTCGTCCACCATGCTCTGGATGAGGAACAACCCCCACCCTCGCGGCGATTGCAGCCCCGCCAGCTTGGCATCCAGGTCGGGGGCGTCGGCATGGGGGATGGGCGGGCCGCCGCCCTGGTCGGAGATGCGCACCAGCAGGGCGTTGGGTGAGCACAGGATTTCGATCTGGGCGGGTTTGTCGGGGTCATATTTGTTGCCGTGCTCCATGGCGTTCATGGTTGCTTCGGCCACGGCGGTCTTGATGCGCTCCAGGTGGGTGGGGACGATGCCCAGGTCGGCGACGGCGGCAGCGGTCTGCGCCATGGCCTGGCGCTCGTTGCCGGGGGCGCTGGGGATGGCGAAGCTGGCGAGGGTGCGCCAGGCGGCGGCGGGGGCAGGGGCAGGGGCGCGGGCCAGGGTGACGCAGGTGATGTCATCTTCCTGCTCCCACCCCTCCCCGGCAAAGACCGCCAGATCGGCCATCAGCAGGGTGATGAGGTCATTTTCATCACCGGAAGCAGCCAGCAGATCCTGCAGGCGGGGGGTGCTGTACATCTGGCGCTGGGGGTTGTGGGCTTCGACCAGGCCATCGCTGTAGAAGACGACGCGCTCGCCCGGAGCAATGGTGATCTGTTTCTCCTCGTAGCCCATCCCTGGCATCAATCCCAGCGGCATGCCGGTGGCGCGCAGTTCGATGGCCTGGCCGGCGCTCTGCCGGAAGGGCAGGTTGTGGCCGGCGTTGGCAAAGCAGAGGCCGCCGGTGCTGGGGTCGAGGATGGCGTAGAGACAGGTGACGAACATCTTGGGGGGGATGTCGGGGCAGAGGATGTCGTTGACGCGCTCCAGCACGGCGCCGGGCGAATCATAACGCTCGACCGTGGTGCGCAGGATGGCGCGCGTGGTGGCCATGACCAGCGCCGCCGGCACGCCTTTGTCGGTGACATCGGCGATGACCAGCCCCAGCCGGCCATCGGGCAAGGTCATGAAGTCGTAGAAGTCGCCGCTGACGGCCCGCGCCGGCTGCCAGTAGGCGTTCAAGGCCCAGCCTTCGACCTGCGGCGGCTCGGCGGGGAGGAGCGTTTGCTGGATGACGCGGGCCACGCGCAGTTCTTGCTCGATGCGCTCGCGTTCGAGGGCGGCCTGGCGCTGCTGGAGAACCAGCTGGGCCACGCGCACGGCCGGCGAGGCGTGTGTGGCAAGGTCGTCGAGCAGGCGGCGGTCATCCGAAGCGTATTCCTGGTCGCTCCGTCGCGGGCTGATGCTGATCAAGCCCAGGATGGCGCCCTGGCTGACGAGTGGAGCGACGAGGGCGGCCCCCGTCGCTTTGATTTTTGTCAGCGCCGGCGAGTCCATCTGCAGCCGCCCAACTTCGACCGCAGCCGATGAACGCTGAAACCAGGCGAACAGCGGGTCGGTGGGGGCGAGTTCGATGTCCAGGCGCTGCACGTCGATGGCCGGCTGGGGTGAGGCCGGGGCGGCGGCGGGTGGGGTTGGGTCGGGGTTGCGGCGGAAGGGTGATTTCATCGGATCTATTCGAGCCTCCATTGCTCGTCATGGTATCCTGGCATCGTCCCGAAATCGTTACGAAAATCGTTACGAAGGCGATTTTTGGGGGAGAGATGCCAACTTTTCGGAAAGTTGGCATCTCTCAGACTGCCAGGTGCGAGGCGGCTGTGCTAGAATGGCGGTAGATTATCTCGATGTTCTACGAACAAGGAGCGAGAACGTATGTCCTATGATTTTCAATCAGATGTTCGCCTGGATACAGACGACGTCCGAAGTCCGCGGCTGGTCGTGTCTGTGCCGCTGGATCAGGCAGAGAGTGTTCGCGATGCGTTGACGAAGCTGGCAAACAGTCCGGCGACAGGCGCGTCGGCCCAGGAAGTGATCCTGAGCGCCCTGCGCACAGCAGCCGAGCAGGCGTATTTCTGGACGCCGGAGTGGCAGGAGAAAGAACGAGCCACGGATCTGGCAGTTGCCGAGGGCCGCGTGCAGACGTTTGAGCGTATGGATGAGATGATCGCTTTTCTGGATCGACAATGAAGTTTCGCCCTGTTGAGACTTTCTGGAAAGCGTTTGCTGAGCTTCCTGCTGATGGCAAACAGCCTTCGTTTTCCGCAACATCGGCACGCACGAAATTTACAGGCGGCCTTGAGTGGGGTTTGTGTCGCTCAGCCACACCTGCACCCCCTCCGGCTGCAAGGTGTTCCTTCGGCGGTGCGCCTCAGGGCAAGCCTGGATCGTCCGCTCCAACTCGGCGATGAGGGCGTTCGGGCCTGCCCTGAGTGCTGGATGCGTACTTTTACGGCGCGATGTTTGTCGAACAGGTGGTGGCTGGGTGCCATCCGGGTGATGCTTTCCGACTGCCGCTCTTATGTGCTATGATGCTGATGGAAAACTGCTGAGCTGTGAGAGGCTCAGGAAGGAACATGAAGGTAATGAACCAGGTTGCGGTTGTCGATCAATCTTTGTTCCGCCGGACCGTCGTCGAGGCAGCCAGTCTGCCTGACGGCGACTTGGCGATTCTTTTGGATGTGGTTGCGTTTCTGAAGCAGCAGAGAATGGCTGAAACAGCGGCTGATATTCGGCGGGCTGCCCGCCAACGCGCCGCGGCTTTGCGATCTTTACCACGCGAGCAGCTTGCCGCAGGGTTCCGCGAAGCAGGTGAGAAGATTCGCAGCCAGGTCATTGCCAGTGGGACGGCTATCGAGGGAGACTGGGAAGGTGACTGAGCGGTTGCGCGCGGTCTTCGATACCAACGTCTTCGTATCGGCGTACCTCAGCCGCAGCCCCAGCAGCCCGACCCAAGAATTGATCGACCGCTGGCTGGCCGGCGAATTCACTCTGTTGGTGTGTGATGCTATCGTCGACGAGCTTATCGAGAAGTTGACGGCTTACGGAGTCGAACGGGACGACATAGAGGCGTTCATAGCCCGATTCGACGTAATGGCCGAATGGGTAGAGGTGCCGGCGGAGGCGATTGTCCAGCGCATACCTCTCGACGCGGATGACGATGTGGTTGTGGCCTGCGCCCTGGAAGGAGGCGCCGATTTTCTGGTTACTTATGATCCGCATTTTGCACCTCTGGGCGACACGTTCGAGGGCGTTAGAATCTCGAAAGCGCTTCCTTTTCTATGGGCGGTTCGAGGTGATCGTCCAGCCGGGATGTAGATGAGCGAGAGATGCCAACTTTTCGGAAAGTTGGCATCTCTTACTCCTTGCGCAACCACACCCTCACGCCCTCCGGCTGCAAGGTGTTCCTTCGGCGGTGCGCCTCAGGACAAGCCTGGATCGTCCGTTCCAACTCGGCGATGAGGGCGTTCATGCCTGCCCTGAGTGAGAACGAAGGGTCGGTCTCGTCGCGGGCCGTGCGGGCGAATTGCGCCACCACCTGCTGGGCGTCGTACTTCTTGTCCTGAACGAAGTGAAGGATCGGAAGCGGCGGTCGATGCCGTCCTGAATGCGGCGGCGCAGGGGCGCGAAGAGAGCGACGATGAGTACATCGCAGAGGCGATGAGCAGGGTGGAGACGACAAGGACGAGCGGCGATTGCTGGCCGGTGACATTCGAGAATAGCCGCTGGAGAAGGAAGACGCTGCCGAAGTAGATGATGGAGAGCAGGGCGGTGACGGCAGTGTATTGCAGCGTCTTGCGGATGATGATGTCGATGTCCCACAGCCGGTAGCGCAGGATGCCGATGGCAAGCGCGATGAACAACGGCAACCACAACAGAAGGTAGCTGTATTGCACTTGCCCGTTGTAGACCACCGGCTCGACTGTCTGCGTTGTGACGCGGTGGAAGTACATGGGAATGCTGACATAGCCGACGACCAGATAGACCACCTGGATCGCCAGCAGAAGGGCGAAGAACATGGTGAGCAGCCGATTGAACCGTGAAGACTGGTCGCTCATGGTTTTGCGCCTTGCGAAAGAGTGTGTTTGCGCACCGATAGTGTATCGACTAGAATGATGGGCCAGTTGGACACACGGAGGTATGCAATGACCCTTGTAGCGAGAAGCACTCGAGACGACACGATCTTTCTGCCCGAAACACTGTTGACCCTGCTCAAACTACGAGAGGGAGATGCTGTCAAAGCCATTGTCAAAGGCCAAACTCTACGTGTGGCGCGGCTTGAAGCCTTTTTGAGTCTGCGGGGTGCATTGGCCGACGACGAAGCCTTCGACCAGGCGATGGATGAATTGGAGCAGGGATGGAACGCATGGGCGAGCTTTCCCGCCTCTGTATAGACACCGGCCCCTTGATCGCTTTTCTGAAAGGCCGCGACCCGGGTGCGACAGCAGTTGAGCGCGCTGTACAGAAGCTGGATTGTTTTGTCACCACTATCACGGCGTACGAGTTGCTCTTCGGGGTCGCGCGGACACGCCGTCAAATCGGCGAGGAGGCGCTGCTGGGAACAATGCAATCGGCGCCGCTGGACATTACGGCTGCCCGGCGTGCAGCGCAGATCCATGATGAGTTGATTCGCCATAACCAGGATATTGGGATCAAAGATGTGTTGATTGCTGCGATTTGTCTGGAACATCGGTTGCCACTGTTAACGATGAACCAACGGCATTTTGGACGTGTACCAGGCTTGGTGGTGGTGACGCCGGCTGAGTTCGTGTGATCGAGAGATGCCAACTTTTCGGAAAGTTGGCATCTCTCACTCCTTCCGCATCCACACCCTCACCCCCTCCGGCTGCAAGGTGTCCTGGATCGTCCGCTCCAGCTCGGCCAGCAGCGCATTCATGTCGGTTTCGTCGCGGGCGGTGCGGGCGAACTGCGCCACCACCTGCCGGGCATCGTACTTCTTGCGGTAGAAACGGCGGTCGATGCCGTCCTGGATGCGGCGGCGCAGGGGGGCGAAGAGGGCGGCGATGAGCAGGGTAGAGACGACGAGGACGAGGGGGGACTGCTGGCCGGTGAAGTTCGAGAACAACCTTTGGAGAAGGAAGACGCTGCCGAAGTAGATGATGGTGAGCAGGGCGGTGATGACGGTGTATTGCAGCGTCTTGCGGATGATGATGTCGATGTCCCACAGGCGGTAGCGCAGGATGCCGATGGCAAGCGCGATGAACAACGGCAACCACAACAGAAGGTAGCTGATGTCGTGCAAAAAGCCATCCCGGCCCGTGGCATCAAGGAACGCAGACACGAATGACACGGCGATAATCAGCGCTAATGCAAACACAAACCACTTGGTCTGCTGCCGTTCGATAGGGGTGGAGACGCGGCGATAGCGATACACCTGGCAAGCCAGGATGACCAAGAAGTTCAGCATCACCGGCCAGATGAAGGCAGGCGTCCCCCAGTTTGGCAGGTTGAGCTGGGTGGCAAGGTCGGGCGCGACATAAGCAAAAACCGTGCCGACCTGGACGAAAGCATGGTAGATGACCAACGCCCCCACTACCCAGGCGGCGCGCCGCGGCACGGCCTTGCCATTGGGAAATAGAAAGAAGAAGAGTAGCACCAGGAACCAATAAAGGGCGTTGGCGCCGAATAGCGTGAGCGACATGTACCCGGCTATCTGTGTCTGTTCGGCCAGGACATACTCCCCCAAGAACACAATGATGAAGGCGGTATACCAGGCGAACCACTGCCAGCGCGCCCGCCAGATAATCAGAGCCGCCACGACCAGGGGCGCCAAGCCCATCAGCCCATTGATGATGTTGCGATAGGCTGCGTATTGGCTCAGCGATAAGCCGCGCACAGCAGCCATCTGCGCCACCAACTCGTTGCTGTATTGCACTTGCCCGTTGTAGACCACCGGCTCGACTGTCTGCGTTGTGACGCGGTGGAAGTACATGGGAATGCTGACATAGCCGACGACCAGATAGACCACCTGGATCGCCAGCAGGAGGGCGAAGAAGATGGTGAGCAGTCGATTGAACCGTGAAGACTGGTCGCTCATGGTTTTGCGCCTTGCGAAAGAGTGTGTTTGCGCACCGATAGTGTATCGACTAGAATGATGGGCCAGTTGGACACACGGAGGTATGCAATGACCCTTGTAGCGAGAAGCACTCGAGACGACACGATCTTTCTGCCCGAAACACTGTTGACCCTGCTCAAACTACGAGAGGGAGATGCTGTCAAAGCCATTGTCAAAGGCCAAACTCTACGTGTGGCGCGGCTTGAAGCCTTTTTGAGTCTGCGGGGTGCATTGGCCGACGACGAAGCCTTCGACCAGGCGATGGATGAATTGGAGCAGGGATGGAACGCATGGGCGAGCTTTCCCGCCTCTGTATAGACACCGGCCCCTTGATCGCTTTTCTGAAAGGCCGCGACCCGGGTGCGACAGCAGTTGAGCGCGCTGTACAGAAGCTGGATTGTTTTGTCACCACTATCACGGCGTACGAGTTGCTCTTCGGGGTCGCGCGGACACGCCGTCAAATCGGCGAGGAGGCGCTGCTGGGAACAATGCAATCGGCGCCGCTGGACATTACGGCTGCCCGGCGTGCAGCGCAGATCCATGATGAGTTGATTCGCCATAACCAGGATATTGGGATCAAAGATGTGTTGATTGCTGCGATTTGTCTGGAACATCGGTTGCCACTGTTAACGATGAACCAACGGCATTTTGGACGTGTACCAGGCTTGGTGGTGGTGACGCCGGCTGAGTTCGTGTGATCGAGAGATGCCAACTTTTCGGAAAGTTGGCATCTCTCACTCCTTGCGCATCCACACCCTCACTCCCTCTGGCTGCAACGTCTCCTGGATCGTCCGTTCCAACTCGGCGATGAGGGCGTCCATGTCGGTCTCGTCGCGGGCGGTGCGGGCGAACTGGGCCACCACTTGCCGGGCGTCATACCTCTGGCGGTAGAAGCGCCGGTCGATGCCATCCTGGATGCGGCGGCGCAGGGGGGCAAATAGGGCGGCGATGAGCAGGGTGGAGACGACGAGGATGAGCGGCGACTGCTGGCCGGTGAAGTTCGAGAACAACCGTTGGAGGAAGAAGACGCTGCCGAAGTAGATGATGGAGAGCAGGGCAGTGATGACGGTGTATTGCAGCGTCTTGCGGATGATGATGTCGATGTCGAAAAGGCGGTAACGTAGGATGGCGACCCCGATCGCGGCGAAGACCAGGGCAAAGGAGAGGCGAAAGATGGACAAATGGATCATCGCCACAATCAGATCTGGGCCGAGTCGTTCAGGGTTGGGTGGCCGAAAGGCAAAGGGGAAGACAACGACGCCAATGACGATGAGGATCAAAGCCAGGGTGAACACCACCCACTTGATTTGCTGCCGTTGGGCGGTATCGGCGCGCCAGAAGTAGCGATAGATCTGACTGCCGATGGCTGAAAACACCAGGCCAGTGGAAAGCCAGGTGATCAACGGCGACCCGGCCAGCCCTGTGCCTCGAGCGAGGTGCGCGACCACCTCCATCACGATCAGGGTGCCCCACAACCCGGCCAGCCAGCGCGCCCATCCCGGTACAACCCGCCCATCGGGGAAGAAGTAAAAGGTGATGAAAAAGAGTTGCCAGCCTATGCCGCCGAGAATGTCGTCCACCACCGCCAGCGCCGGAGCCAGTTCGACGATCGGTGCAAATGTCTCGCCCAGCCCGCCGATGCTGGCGCAAACGAAAGCCACGTAGACCCTGAACCAGTTCGTCGCCCCACGCCAGAGCAAGAGGAAGAGCACCAGATAGGCGACGGGCAGCGTGAAGAGGCCGGTGGCTAGTTGCACCCAGGCCATGGTGGTGGCTGGCCACCCCAATTCGGCCAGCGCGGCTGCTGCTTGTACGGCAGTCCAACTGCTATTGGGTGCATTGATGGCATCCACATTCAGGTGCGTCTGCGCGTAATGGGGATACAGAGCCAGGCCAACCACGACGCGCGCGAACATCACCAGGGCATAGACCAGCACCAGCCAGCGGGCCAGTCGCAGCCACGGGCTTTGAAGCGGGGCGTCGGTTAGAGGATAAGCGTTCATGTTTATCGCTTCGGCATGGGACGATAGGCGCAGACGGGACGGGCGCAGGGTGGTTTGCCAACCGTCGCCGCGGGCGCTAGAATAATGCCTATGGACACACTCCTGACGACGGTTCCTGCTCACTTCGATGGATTTCAAATCAAGCTTGACGTTCCGGTGAAGCTGGCAACAAATGTGCGCCTGCTGATAACCATCCTCGATCAGCCTGACGCCCATCTTGCCCTGGTGCAAGCAGCCATGAAAGCCGCCGAACCGGCCTTTGGCCGCGTTTGGGATAACGACGAAGATGCTGTCTATGATGATTTATAGACAAGGGGACATCCTGTTGGTTCCGTTCCCGTTCACCGATCAAAGCGGGATCAAGCAGCGCCCTGCGGTTGTGCTTAGCGGCGTCGAGTACAATCGAGAGCATCCCGACATTATCCTGGCTCCTCTTTCCAGTCAGATTGCAGCACGGCCAGACGAAACGGCAATCGCGGATTGGCGCAGCGCCGGCTTGCTCAAGCCGAGTGTGGTGAAGCCTGTGCTCTCTTCGTTCGATACCAGTTTGGTGAGGAAGAAGTTGGGCACACTCGCGCCAAATGATCTGAACACAGTGCGAAAGTTGTTCAGCCGGATTTTCGAGTTGGACTAATGTGCTCGCAAACATTCTTGGGGCGACTGTGATCTGCGCGGCGCTGCATCGGGCAGGAGGTGCAGACGCTGGTGGGCCAAAGATGCGATCTGTCGGAAAGCTGGCATCTCTCACTCCTTGCGCATCCACACCCTCACTCCCTCCGGCTGCAACGTCTCCTGGATCGTCCGCTCCAACTCGGCAATGAGGGCGTCCATGTCGGTCTCATCACGAGCCGTGCGGGCGAACTGCGCCACCACCTGCCGGGCATCGTACTTCTTGTCCTGAACGAAGTGAAGGATCGGAAGCGCCGGTCGATGCCATCCTGGATGCGGCGGCGCAGGGGCGCAAACAAGGCGGCGATGAGCAGGGTGGAGACGACGAGGATGAGCGGCGATTGCTGGCCGGTGAAGTTCGAGAACAACCTTTGGAGGAGGAAGACGCTGCCGAAGTAGATAATGCTGAGCAGGGCGGTGACGGCGGTGTATTGCAGCGTCTTGCGGATGATGATGTCGATGTCGAAAAGGCGGTAGCGCAGGATGGAATAGGCGATGATGATCGGTGGGAACAAACCAATCAGGCCGATGAAAGCGCCGGCGATAGCTTGCAGGGCCGGCGGCACAGCGGACCGCTCCGGGTAGACCGATGTCAGCAGCACGTAGAACACAAGATAAGGCGTAAGAACGATCGCTGACCAAAACGCAAACGCCTTGATCTGCTGGCGCTGTACGGCGCTGGCGCGGCGATAGCGCAGCAGGGGCGATAGGAACACGCCGATGATCAGAGGGGGCATGAGCACGGTAAAGATAGTGCCCAGGATCTGAGCGATAGCCTGCGATCCAGGGATGAAGAACGGATTGGTAGGCTCGCCTGTAAATGGAAGCTGGGGCGTCAACGTCAATTGGACAAAGCTAAACAGCAACGCAAAGACCATGATCGCCGGCAAAACCGGGCTCAGCCAACGCGGGTAGGCGTGGCCGTCGGGAAAGTAGAATGGCGCAAAGATCAGCGCCATCCACCAGGCGGCGCCCGGCAGCGAGACGAGCAGCAAGAGAAGAGGGTGGATGGCGACCGAGACGCCGAAGGCTGCAAGCCCGCCTGCCCATACCAATAGGAGCAGTCCGACCAGGTTCTGCCGCTGCCTCTTGAGAATCAGATAGCCGAGAAACGCAACGACAGGCGCCCCGACAAACAGGGCGAAGCCGCGAAAAAGCGGATGGCCGTTGAAGGCGTTGTACGGGCTGAGCGCCAACGGATGCCTGATCCAATCGACCAGCGCCACGGCCCAAACGAAAACGCTGTGCGCAGCCAGCAACCACAAGAGGGCGCGAAAGAATGCCTCAGAGCCGCGCACAAGCGGCGTCATGGTTGATGGGTCAGGTTCTCGTTCGAGTTTGGGCGAAGTTGTCATGGATTGGCAAAGGTCCGCATCGACGATCTGGGGCGCACTGTGTCAGTCGCCCTATGCAATAGCATCCAACCGTCCTGAAAACGTTACGAAATGCGTTACGAAGGTCCATAGATGCCAACTTTCCAAAAGTTGGCATCTATCATCTTCATCGCTGCCTGCTCGGCGGCAGGCTGCTGAGATCGGCGAACATCGCTTTCGGCATGATCTCACCATCCGACCCATCAGCAAAATGAACCGGCGTGAGCTTCGGCCCGCAAAACATCTCTACCCCTTCCCCTCCTGCCACCCCAACACCAGCCCATAGAGCAGGTGAGCGGCCAGGAGCAGCGGGGCGGAAATCTCCAACATTGGTGAAGCCGCGCCGCGCAACAGGACTTGCGCAACCAGATACAGGATCAGCCCGTAACCCAAACCCAGCAGCCAGGCCGGCCCCGGCGCCCGCCCGCGCAGCGCGTTCAGCAGCACACCGCCCGCGGCCCCGTACACCGCCGAGATGGCCAAATGGCTGAACGCGCCGGCGATGGGCGTGACCTGCCCTGCCCCAAAGCGCGACAACAGTTCCGCGGGGCCGACGCCCCCCACCAGACCGGCGGCCACCAGAAAGATGCCCATCGCCACCCCCGCCACCAGACCCGCGATCAGCCCGCGGGCGGCGGCATCGCCGGCGCTTGTCCTCGCCTTGTTGGATGTGGTTGTGGTGGTCATAGATAGCTCCTTGCGTAGAGATGTTGGAGGTGCGACGCACTTTGAAGGTGCGTCGCACCTGGACTGAATTCTTGCGCCTATCATCCCCCATCATCGTTCCGAAACCGTTACGAAAATCGTTACGAAACCCTCGCCACGGCCTCTTTCGTCACTTTTCTCGGCCTGATTTACAATGGCCTCCTGCACGTAGCCCCACCGCACGAGCGATCTTCCACCGGAACCCATGCCCAGCCTCCACCTCAACCTTTTCGGCGCCCCCGAACTCCTCCTCGGCGACGGCGTCCCCCGGCCCGTTCACTTCGAAACGCGCAAAGCCATTGCCCTCCTGGCCTACCTGGCCGTCAGCGGCCAAAGCCACACGCGCGACGCCCTGGCCGCCCTGCTCTGGCCCGAAGCGGACGCCCTCCATGCCCGCTCGACCCTGCGTCGCACCCTCTCCGCCCTCACCGTCGCCATCGGCGAAGGCCAGGTAGAGGCCGACCGCCAGGCCATCGGCCTCCATCCCCGCGCCACCCTCGTCTGCGATGTCACCCGCTTCCTGGCTGCCATCGCCCACAGCCGGGATCGCGACGCCCCCCCTGCCGAATGCCGCCGCCATCTCGAAGAAGCCGCCCGCCTCTACCGCGGCGACTTCATGGCCGGCTTCTCCCTGCGCGACAGCATCGAATTCGACGACTGGCAACTCCTCCAGGCCGAGCACCTGCGCCGTGAATATACCTCCGCCCTCGACCGCCTGACCGCCCTCCTCATCGCCGCCGCCGACTTCGCCGCCGCCCTGCCCCATGCCCGCCGCTGGCTGGCCCTCGACCCCCTCCACGAACCCGCCCACGCCCGCCTGATGCAACTCTACGCCTGGACGGGCCAGCCGGCGGCGGCGCTGCACCACTATCAGGACTGCGTCCGCATCCTCGATCAAGAACTCGGCGTCCCCCCCCTGGCCGCGACCACCGCCCTCTACGAAGCCATCCGAGACCACCGCCTGCCGGCCCCGGACGTGCGCGACCTCGCCTCGCCTCCGGCCTCGCCGGCGCCGCCCGCCCTCTTGCCGTCCGCCCACCTCCTCGTCGGCCGCGAGACCGAGCTGGCCGTCCTCCACCGGGCCTACGCCTCCGGCGCCACGCGCTTCCTCGCCATCATCGGCGAAACCGGCATCGGCAAGACCCGGCTGGCCGCCGCCTTCCTGGACGCCGTGCAGACGCAGGGCGGCGCCGTGCTCAAAGCCGTCGCCTACGAAGGCGAAACCGGCCTGGCCTACGGCCCCATCCTGGCTGCCCTGCGCGGCGGCCTGTCGCAGGAGGACGCCCGCGCCCGGCTGGCGGCTCTGGCCCCGCACACCCTGGCCGAAGCCGCCCGCCTCCTGCCCGAACTGACCCCCGCCACCCCCCGCCCCGACCCCCTCACCGGCGCCGCCGCGCAGTTGCGCTTGTTCGAGTCCCTGCAAGACCTGCTGCTGGCCCTGCTGGCCGGCCCTCGTCCCGGCATCGTCTTCCTCGACGACGCCCAATGGGCCGACGACGCCACCCTCGACCTGCTGGCCTTCATCGTCCGGCGGCTGCAAACCCGCCCAACCGAAGCCCCCCTCCTCCTGGTCGCCTGGCGGGGCGAGGACGTCGGCCCCGACCACCGCTGGTCGCGACTCCTGGCCGAAGGCCGGCGCAGCGGCGCCGCCGCCAGCATCGAATTGGCTCGCCTCGGCCCCACGGCCGCACAGAAGATGGTGGAGAACGCCTGGGGAGAGCAAACCGACGCCCGCCTGGTCGAGCGCTTGTTGCGCGAAAGCGAGGGCCTGCCCCTCATCCTGGCCGAATACCTGACCCTGCTGCAACCCGATGACGACCTCCTGGCCGCCGACTGGCCCCTCCCGGCCAATGTCCACGCCCTGGTTCACGCCCACCTTGCCCGCATCGGCGAGACCGCCTGGCAGACACTCACCGCCGCCGCCGTCATCGGCCGCAGATTCGATTTCGAGACCGTGAGCGCGGCCAGCGGCCGGGGCGAAGACGAGACCGTGGCGGCGCTGGAGGAACTGACCAGCAAGGGTCTGGCCACCGAACTCCTGCCCGACGCCGCCAACGCCGGCCCCTCCTTCGACTTTCGCCACGAGAAGCTGCGCAGTGTGGTCTACGACGAGACCAGCCTGGCGCGACGGCGGCTGCTGCACCGGCGGGTGGCCGCCTATCTGGCCGAGCGCCTGCGCGACCCGCGCAAGGCCGGGCCGGTCGCCGGGCAAATCGCCCGCCACTATCAGTTGGGCGGCGAGATGGACAAGGCTGCCGTCTTCTTCCAGCTTGCCGGCGAGCACGCCCGCGGCGTCTATGCCCATGCCGAAGCCCTGGCCCACTTTCGCGCCGCCCTCGCCGCCGGCCACCCCCAGCCCGGCCCCTTGCACGAAGCTATCGGCGATCTGCTGACCCTGGCCGGCGACTATCGCGCCGCCCTGCGCGCCTTCGAGACCGCCTCAGCCCACGCCGACGCCGGCCAACTGGCCGCGCTCGAACACAAAGTCGGCGCCGTCTACCACCGGCAAGGCGACTGGCATGTGGCCGAAAGACATTTTCAGGCAGCGTTGGCAGCCGCAGGCGGAGAGCAGGCGACGATGCTGCGCGCCAACATTTATGCCGACTGGAGCATGACGGCCTTTCGCGCCGATGCCAGGGCCGGCGGGGCCGCGAGGGCGCAGGATCTGGCCGGGCAGGCGCTGTCGCTTGCCCAGGCCGCCGCCGATGCCCGCGCTCTGGCCCAGGCGCACAACCTGCTGGGCATTCTGGCCAGAAGCAGCGGTCAAATCGACTCTGCCGCCGACCACCTGCAGCAGAGCCTGGCCCTGGCCCGCGACCTGGCCGACCCCGGCGCCCAGGCCGCGGCCCTGAACAACCTGGCCCAGCTCTACGCCGCCAACGGCGACCTGCCCCAGGCCCTCGACCTGACGGCGCAGGCCCTCGACCTCTGCACAGCCAGCGGCGACCGCCATCGTCAGGCGGCGCTACTCAATCACCTGGCCGACCTGCTCCACGCCGCCGGCCGCAACGACGAAGCCATGGCCCGGCTCAAACAAGCGGTGCAGATCTTCGCCGAGATCGGGGCCGAGGCCGCCGAACCGCAGCCGGAGATCTGGAAACTCGAGGAGTGGTAGTGCTCAGCCATCCCTGCGGGCCAGAAACACCATCGACCCCTGGTGCTGTGGCCCGAAGTCTTCGTCGGTGAAATCCCCCTTCACGCTCACATCATCGAAGCCGGCCAGCCGTAGCATCAGCAACAGCTCGTGCTGGAAATACCAGTGATATTGCCCGGCGTGCACCTCCTCCGCCACCAATGCCTCGTCCTGATACAGCCGATAGCGCCGCTCTTCGGCGTCGTACTGCTCGATGGGGTCCTGCCAGGTCAGCCGACGCTCCACCACCAGGCGCTTACCAGGCTCTGGGAAAGTCTTCTCGACATGGAATTTCCATTCTGTCGGGTAGCGGGCGGGGTCGAAGGGCTGCGAATAGTCGTAATCGCAGGTGTAGATGTTGAAGACCAGCGTTCCGCCCGGCAACAGATGCCGGTGAAAGCGACGCAACGTTTCCAGAGCCGCCTCGCGATCCATCACGCAGACGAAGGTGCCGCAGGGGATGAAGATGGTGCGGTAGCGGCGGGGCAGGTCGAGCGCCTGCATCGGGCTTTCGTACAGGGTCGGGGTCAGGCCCTCGGCCTGGCATTTGGCCCGGCACACGGCCAGCATGTCGGCCGAGATGTCCACGCCATCCACCTCCAGCCCCGCCGCCAAGAAGCGCCGCAGCAGTCGCCCGGCCCCGCAGCCCACATCCAGCGCCGGCGTCCCGCTTTGCTCGATCACGCGCTTGAAGAAATCGTGGTCGGGGGTGGGGTCGTCGTAGGCCGACCAGTGGAGGGCGGCCAGGCCGGTGTAGAGGTCGCGTTCGTCGAAGGGCGGCAGGGTCATGGAAGGCGCCAATCGCGCAGGAAGCGGATGAGCAGGCGGGCGCCGAAGGCCGAGAAACCGCGCGGGTAGAGCGGGCGCGGGCTTTCGACCCACGACATGTTGGCCATGTCGATGTGCGCCCAGGGGTAGGCCTCGGTGAAGTGTTGCAGGAACTTGGCGCTGGTGCTCACACCGGCGTATTTGTTGGGCAGGGTCGAGTTCTTGACATCGGCGAAATCGCTCTTGATGTCCTGGCGGTAGTCGTCGTACATCGGCATCGGCCAGAGCCGTTCGCCGCTGGCCTCGGCAGCGGCCAGCAGCCGGTCGGCGAGGCTTTGGTCGGCGCAAAACAGCCCTGCCGCCCGCGACCCCAGCGCCAGCCCGATGGCGGCGGTGAGGGTGGCGATATCGACCACCGCTTTGGCCGCAAAGCGCCCGGCATAGGCCAGGGCGTCGGCCAGGATCATGCGGCCCTCGGCGTCGGTGGAGATCACCTCCATCGTCTTGCCCGACATCCCCCGGTAGACATCGCCCGGCTTCTGCGCCCGGCCGTTGATCATGTTCTCGACCAGCGGCGCCAGGCCCACCACGTGCAGCGGCAGGTCTAGCAGCGCCGCCGCCCGCAAGGCCGCCATGACATCGGCGGCGCCGGTCATATCGCCCTTCATCTTCCACATCCCCGGCGCGCCCTCGCCCGCCTTCAGGGTGTAGCCGCCGGTGTCGAAACTGACGCCCTTGCCCACCAACACCACCGTGTCCAGTTCATCTGCCCGCCCGGCGTTGTGCTCCAAGACTACGAAGCGCGGTGGCTCATCGCTGCCTTTGGCCACCCCCAGCAAGATGCCCATGCCCAGGGCCTCGATCTCCGGCTGCTCGAGCACGGTGCACCCCAGCCCCACCTCCCCCGCCATCATCCGCGCCGCCGCCGCCAGATAGCCGGGCGTGGCCAGGTTGGAGGGGGCGGCGATGAGGTCGCGGGCAAAGCACACGCTTTCGGCGACGATCTGCCCGCGCCTGGCGCCGGCGAGGAGGGCAGGCAGTTTGTCGACGTTGGATTCCACCAGCGTCAGGGTTGTGACCGCGGGCAGGGAAGGGCTTTCGCTGCTCTGGCGAGGCATGCGGTAGGTCTCCAGCAGGCTGGCTTCGACCAGCGCCTCCGCCGCCTCTCCCGCCTCCAGTCCACCCACCCCGGCGCCGTGGACGATGGTGGCCACCGTGCGGGCGCCGGCGTTGCCGGCGGCGGCAATGGCTTTGGCCGCCGCGGTGCGGGCCGCGGAGAGGTCGAAGCCGGCGCTTCCGCCCAGCCCGACCACCAGGACGCGCGGGGCGGGGAGGGCGCCGAAGGTGTGCAGGAGGGTTGTCTCACCCAACTTGCCGGTGCAATCGCCCAGGGCGATGAGCTGACTGATGCGCCCGCCCAACGCCCCATCGATGGCGCCAGTGCCGCCGCCGGGCCGGGTCACGCCCTCGAACAGGTTGACGATCAGCAAGTCGGCGGGGAATGCAGTGATAGTAGCTTGTTGGATGTCGATGTGCATGATGGGTTTCCGATGCGGTGCTGCTGCAACAGTGCGAAAGAGATGGGGACGATGCCGATAATACGATCTCACTGACCACTGGTTATTGGTTATTGGTTATTGGTTACTGACCACTGACCACTGGTTACTGACCACTGACCACTGGCCACCGGTTACTGGTTACTGGTTACTGACCACTGGCCACTGAAACCGCCCGATGATTGTAACCGCCGAGGGGCCGAAGGCCAACCCGGCGGACTTGGGCGACGCCATCACGCCTGACCCAGCAGCCGCTGGTAGGCGGACAGGGTGGCGGCGGCGGTGCGCTGCCAGCTGAAGTTCGCCGCCTGGGCCAGCCCGCGGCAGCTCAGGTCGGCAGCCAGGTCAGGCTCGGCCAGCAGGCGGGCGATGGCGGCGGCGATGGCTTCGGGTTGGGTCGGGTCGAAGAGCAGGGCGGCGTCGCCGGCCACTTCGGGCAGGCTGCTGGCGTTGCTACACACCACCGGCGTCCCACAGGCCATGGCCTCCAGCACGGGCAGGCCAAACCCTTCGTACAGCGAGGGGAAGACGAAGCACTCGGCGCCAGAATAGAGGCCGGGCAAGTCGGCGGCGGCGACATTGGGCAGGAAGCGGACGGTCTCGCCCAGGCGTTCGGCCTGCTGCAAGGCCTGGGGGTGATGGGGATCCCAGGCGCCGGCAATGACGAGCAAGGGGCGTGGGCCCACGGCGGACAGGATCGACCAGGCTTCGAGCAGGGCAGGCAGGTTCTTGTGCGGCTGGTTGGAGCCGAGGTAGAGGACATAGCGCGCGGGCAGGGCCAGCCGCTGACGCACCGTTTCGATCTGTTCTGGCGGCTGCGGGCGGAAGGCCGGGTCGGCGGCCAGGGGGGTGAGGGTGATGCGTTCGGCGGGGAGGCGATAGAGGTGTTGGAAGTCGCGAGCGGTGGCGGCGGAGATGGCGACGAAGGCATCGGCGCTGCGGATGGCCAGGCGCTGGACGATCGCGATCGTCCAGCGGGTGCGCCGCGGGTAGCAGGCAGGGAAGCGGCGGGGGATGGCGTCGAAGAGGGTGAGGAGGTTGGGCAGGCCCGGCCGGTAGGGGCGGACGTTGTAGGGCAGGTGGGCCAGGTCGGGCCGGAGCGAGCGGATGAGGCGGGGGAGGTCGGTCTGCTCGCGGGGGTGGAAGGTGGTGATGGCGGTGGGGTGCAGCCGCAGGTTGGCGTGCCGGGCCAGTTGGTTCAGGTTGTAGCGGCTGTTGGGCAGGTCGGGGTTGGTGAGGAGCGTGATCTCGCCCGCGAAAAGCGGCGCCAGCGCCTCCGCCAGGTTGTAGACATAGCGGGCGATGCCGGGGAAGCGGTCCTGGATCGTGCGACCGTCGATGAGGAGGTGGTGCAGAGCCATTCACCCCCCTACCAACGGTACGCGGGTAAAGGCGGATGAACGTGGATTGAACAAGGTCGCTGATCCGCCCATCCCAGCAATCCGCCCACCACCTGTGCGGGTAAAGGCGGATGAACGTGGATCGAACAAGGTGTGATTTCTCATCGGAGGCAGTAGGCAGGGGAGGAAACGCAAAGAGAGTGTAACACATCCTCCCGGATGGAGGACTTCCAGCCCCCGGCGGCCCTGTGCTACACTGCGGCCATGACCACCACCCCAGTCGTCGTCGGCATTGCCGGCGGCAGCGGCTCCGGCAAAACGACCGTCATCCAGCGCATCCTGGAGCGGGTCGGATGGGATCGCATCGCCTATCTGCCCCATGATGCCTACTACAAGGACGCAGGCCATCTGCCTCCCGCCGAGCGCACCCACCTGAATTTCGACCATCCCAACTCGCTGGACAACGAGCTGCTGATCGCCCACATCCGCCAATTGCTGGCCGGGCAGGCGGTCGAAGTGCCGGTGTATGATTTCGCCACCTACATCCGCACTCCACAAACTCGCCGCGTGGCCCCCTGCCCGGTGATCCTCATCGATGGCATCCTGGTGTTTGTGGACGAGGCCCTGCGCGAGCTGATGGAGATCAAGATCTTCGTCGAGACCGACCCTGATATTCGCTTCATCCGCCGGCTGCAACGCGATATCAACGAGCGCGGGCGCACGGTGCAATCGGTCATCGACCAGTATCTGACCACGGTGCGGCCCATGCACATCCGCTTTGTCGAGCCAACCAAACGCTACGCCGATGTCATCATCCCCGAAGGCGGCTACAACGAGGTGGCGCTGGAAATGGTGATCAGCCGCATCGAGGCGCTCCTGGCCCTGCACGAGCGCGAATGAGAGAGAATGACACAAATGGGGAAAACACAGATTGAGAAGGAATGACGCAAATGGGGGAAACACAGATTGAGAAGGAATGACACAAATGTGAGAAACACAGATTGAAGGGGAATGACACAAATGAGGGAAACACAGATTGAGAAGGAATGACACAAATGAGGGAAACGCAGATTAAGGGGGAATGACACAAATGGGGGAAACACAGATTAAGGGGGAATGACACAAATGGGGGAAACACAGATTTAGGGGAAATGACACAAAGTTTGGAAACACAATGACGCTTCGATTGAAGTACGGCCGCAATGCTTTGATCCGCCCATCCCAGCAATCTGTCCATTAACGCCCTAATCCGTCCATCCCAGCAATCCGCCCATCAACCCCTTGATCCGCCCATCCCCGTAATCCGCCCATCAACCCCTTGATCCGCCCATCCCCGTAATCCGCCCATCAACCCCTTGATCCGCCCATCCCCGTAATCCGCCCATCAACCCCTTGATCCGCCCATCCCCGTAATCCGCCCAT